>CANPWF010000020.1 GCA_947581885.1 uncultured Clostridia bacterium | reverse complement strand
CAGTAGGGCTCCCCAATGACCACCTTCACGGGCTTAAAGAGGGGCTTGTCGGGCGTGCATTCGGGGGAATGGCGGCGCGAAACGGAGCAACACTCACGGGCAACTCGATAGCGTCGGTTGCCGCTCGTGCGCCCAATCAGTCAGGAAGTATCGCAGGAGACATTGCAGACAGAAGCCTTAGCAACTATATGCCGCATTTGAATGGGCAAAAGCTGTCTGGCACACAAATATCGGGTGGGCGCATCGACACGAAAGCGGTTGGTGCAGACGGGGAAGAAACCGACCTGCATCTTTTCCACGCCGGTCAATACGAAAGACCGGATGGCCCGACTGCGGTCGTGACAGCTTCGGATGGCAGTCAATGGTATCAAACTGCGAGCGGCGCAAATGCCGCGGGCTTTTTCCATACACCGAATTTTACGGGTGATCCAAGCGAAGCGGCGACCGTTGAAGCGATGTTCCCCGGCGTTCATGATACATCTTTACGCACGGTTGGAGACGGTCAGCTCGAGGCGACTTCCGCTATTGGGAATGCGCTATGGTATAATAGCGGCCATTATGAGGAGCCGGAAGCCCCTCATACCGTAATACGAGATTCGGACGGCGTGGATTGGTATGCTATGACACCGGCAGCGTCTATGCCGAATTTTGAGGTGGGAGAGGCGGCTTCCGAGTATAACATAGCGCAGTTTTCCGATTTTATGCCCGGATATGAGCAAGATGTCGCTTCTGTCGACGCAACACAGGACATGAACGGGCACTTTGAAATCCGTCATGGGGATGGCTCCGGGACCATGTTCTATGATGCGGCAAGATACCACACTCCTGCGGGTGAGTATGCAACTTATGAGGATGTAAATGGACACAGGTGGTACGCGCTTCACGGTGAATCGGCTGTAGAACATCGTCCAGTATATGAAAATGGAAAACCCGTTTTTGATGGAGAGCGCATCAGAACTACGACGGTTGATGCGGTTCACTACCGCGGTGCGCCGAAGCGATTCTCCGTTCCGTGCCATCGCAACGGAGGGGCATCGCATCCCGTAAGAAGGAAATAGGTAAAGATATGGGCGAGAAAGAAAAGTCGCAACTTGGCGATGGAAGCGATAATTTCGCGGGCGCAGCCAATCAAATGGCAAAGGCAGCGAGATCGGTCGGCGGGCGGACTTTGAAAACGGTGGGACGGCAAGCCGCCGAAAAGGGGGCGGGGGCTGCAGTCAATGCTACCTCCGCAAGCGTCAAGGCGGGTGTCCGGACGGGGAAAGCGGTCGCAAACATCGCAGCGGGAACAGCGGCAGGCGGACCTTGGGGAGCGGTTATATCTGCGGCATGGTCTATGCGGCATACGCTTTTCAAGGTGCTTGTATGCATCTGCTTGGTTATCGTTTTCTTGATCATAACAATTGTTTCTCTGCCCGCCATTATCTTCGACAGCATCTTTCATCTTCCGGATGATTACTCCGGAAGTGCTCTTGTAACCGCATATTCGGAACTCTCATCATGCGTACACACCACTGTTGCAAAGGGGCATGACTACGCGCTGAACAAAGTTCATTCAATCATCAAGGAGGGCGGATACGATTACGAGTTGTCGATGGGGGCTCTGGCAGACGAGAGCGAGGAGGAGGATTACGATGTCTGTTATGCTCTTGCCGTTTACTCTGCGTCGAAGGGTCAAAAGAATGTGAGTACAGACGATATGGTTTCCTTAATGACGGGAGCTTTTGACCAAATGTTCTTTGTAACATACGAGGTACTACATATTGAGATCCCTATCTTGTCCGATTTGTTGGAACTCATTGGCACCGAGATCAAGAGTTTCGTCAAGTGTGTTATTCATCCGATAACGAACGCATTCTTTCCTCTTGCTTTCGGTGTTGACATCAACGCGCAATATGGCGAATTTGATGTTACTTACGGAGAGGCAATAGACTTCATGACGCACTCGCTTAAGACAACTTTGGAAGGCGGCTGAGATAATTTTTTTTGGAGGTAAATGATGGACGAAGAGAACGAAAACGTATATTCCATTCCCGCGAATTATACGGATTCTGGGAAAATTTTCGGCGGAATGCTTGCTTTACGGAACGCAATCGAGACGATCTTGCTCATAGCCGCGGTAGGGATTTTGGAATACTTTATGATCCCCGTGGCGGGGGTCATTCGGGTAATTGTAATGGCGGTGACGCTGATACCTCTTGCGATTCTCGGCATGATGGGTATCAACGGGGATTCGCTGTTCACCTTTGTCTTTCACATGGTGACATTCCTTTTCCGTCGTAAAAAATTGATTTATGGGGAGGTGGAGTATGGCGAAAAAGAGAAGGAATAGGGTCCAGGATTTTATTCCCGTTCGCGATATCAGGAATGGCATCATCGAGATGAGTGATAATCGGTTTGTGAAAATTCTTGAGCTGGAACCTATCAATTTCATGTTGCGTTCCGATGAGGAGAAAGCAAGCATTATTTCCGCATTCGGCTCTTGGTTGAAGATCGCGCCGATTCGTATGCAATTCAAGAGCCTTACACGTCGGGCGGATTCGGATCGTCACATAGAGGCATTTCGACGGGACATATCCAAGGAAAATAATGAACACTGTAAACGCCTCGGGGAGGGCTATATCCGACTCATCCGTGAGGTGGGGGAGATGGGAGCATTGACGCGACGGTTTTTCCTTATCTTCGAGTACGAAACCCGCATCGGAGACACATTTGAGCGCGTCGTCAGCGTAATACAGGCGGCAGAACAGGCGGCGCGGGCATATTTCTCCCAATGCGGGAATGAGATTCTGCAAGCCGAAAACCCGAACGAAGCGGCGGCTGAGATCCTCTATACATTTTTCAATCGCAGAATGTGCGAAGAAAAGCCCTTTGCGGACCGCGTCAACGAGCTCCTTTTGAAAGAGACGATGGCACGTAGGCAGGTCTTCGGGCGGGATACCGTTCCGGAACTCCCAATCGTTGATTTCTTTGCGCCCTTCAGTATAGACCTTACGCACATCAACTACGTTATCATGGATGGTCGGTACTATTCCTTTCTGTTCATCAAAGGGGACGGCTATCCAAGCACGGTCAGCGGAGGGTGGCTGTCTTCACTGATCAACGCCGGAGAAGGGATCGATATCGACGTGTTCTTAACTCGGGAAAACAGAGGTAAAGCGGTCGATAAAGTAGCCCAGCGTATTAGACTCAACCGAACCAAATTGAAGGGAAAACAGGACACGAGCACCGATTTTGAGGAATTGACGAATTCCATATGTGCAGGGTATTACATAAAGCAAGGTCTTGCAAATTGCAACGAGGATCTTTTCTATGTGTCGGTGTTCATTACGGTGTCTGCCAAGAATCTGAAAGAACTTCTATGGCGACGGCAACAACTCAGTGACATGCTGAGATCCATGGACATCTATGTCTCCGATTGCAAGTTCGAGCAGGAAGCCGCGTTGCGGAGCGTGATGCCATTTGCCCGTGTGGCACCGTCCCTCGAACATAAATCCAAAAGAAACGCCTTGACCAGCGGAGCGGCATCCACTTATTTATTGACGAGCTACGAGCTTTCGGATGAACAGGGGGTGTTGCTCGGTGTCAATCAATACAATAATTCCCTTTGCATTGTCGATCTGTTCAATACCCGAAAGAACAAAAACGCGAATATGAATCTCATCGGCACAAGCGGATCGGGCAAGACATTCACATTACAGCTTCTTGCCTTGCGTATGAGGATGCGCGGCGTGCAATGTTATACCATTGCGCCCATTAAGGGACACGAATTTCATCGTGCTTGCAACCAAATTGGCGGAAGTTATATCCGTATTGCGCCCGGCTCGCCGAGCTGTATCAACATCATGGAAATACGGCATACCGTTACACCCGTTTCGGAGCTGATCGACGGGGAAATGCCGACAGAGACAGATTCGTTGCTCGCCCGAAAGATCCAGCAACTCATGATTTTCTTTTCGCTACTTATTCCGGATATGACGAACGAGGAAGAGCAGCTTCTTGACGAAAGCCTCATACGGGTATATGCAAAATTCGGGATCACGCATGAAAATGAATCGCTTTACGAAGGAGATCTTGTTCCGCCTAAAATGAAGCCGATGCCGATTCTCGGAGATCTGCACGAGGAGTTGGTGCGGCATCCTCGGACCGAGAGGTTGGCGACTATTCTCAGCCGCTTTGTTACGGGTTCGGCACGCTCTTTTAATCAGCAGACGAATGTCGATTTGACAAACAAATATATCGTCTTCGATCTTTCCGAACTCAAGGGAAAACTGCTTCCCATCGGGATGATGATTGCGTTGGATTTCGTGTGGGACAATATAAAGTCGGATCGAACGAAACGGAAAGCAGTGTTGATCGACGAGATATGGCAACTTATCGGTGCTTCGTCGAACAAAGAGGCCGCAGAATTCTGTCTTACGATCTTCAAAACGATCCGAGGCTACGGTGGCGCGGCGATCGCCGCTACACAGGATCTTTCGGACTTCTTTGGCCTTGATGATGGAAAATACGGAAGGGCGATCATCAATAACAGCCAGAATAAAATCATTCTCGGCCTTGAGCCGGATGAAGCGAAGTATGTGCAGGATGTGCTGAAGCTCACGGCATCCGAGGTTCGTGCCGTCACTCGATTTGAACGCGGGGAAGCGTTGGTCTGTTCCAACAGCAACAAGGTGCCTGTCGTTATCAAAGCCTCCAAGGAGGAGCAGGAGTTGGTCACGACGGATCGCGCGGAGTTAGAAGAGCTCTTGCAGAAACGCCGAAGCGAAGGCTCTTCTCGCCGAGACGAATAAAGATGGATGGAGGGGCAGTATGCTTTTGCCTGACGAACGGCATGTGGTAAGATGGCTATCGCAGTATGGGGCTTTACCGCGCGTGCAGCTTCTTCGTATGTTACAAAAACCGAGAGCTACGGCGGAAAAAATATTGCGAAACCTGAAGAGACAGATGCAGATAGCCGACGTGTGCGGCGGATATTATATCGGGCTTGATCCGATGTGCCAACCGGATCAACGAACCGTACTTGCCGTTTGGGTACTGCTGAAATTTATAGATCGCGTCAGCCCTATGGCGCACTATGCTGCGGCTTATCCGTCGCAGCTCTTTTTTCTCAAAGAGAACACGGGTTACGAGGTGGTTGTGCTGTATGAAGGGGAGGAAAATCTTCTTCGTCTCCTGCAACCTGATGAGGATCTCAAATATATCATCGTTGTTCCTCATATTTCCATGGCCGCAAAACTGAGACTCCCGAAGGCACCTTGCCTTTTGGCGACCGTCGAGTTCTGCGGTCAGGACGAGCCGAAGATCACGTTTTTTTCGGAGGAAAATCCGGATGAAGAATGATTTTTCGGAAATGCTCGACAGAGTAAAATCGAAACTCGTGAACTTGATAAAACGCACGGAAGATGCCCGCACTGTCTATGACATCGGGGATCTTCCGTCTGCGTATGATGCTGCCTTGCGTCTTGAACAGTCAGCCGAAAAACTTGTCCTGATGACCCGTTCATTGCCCGCATTTACAGGTAATCCGAGAGCCGTTTCGGATGTGAATGTCATCATCGCAGGCACCGTCATAACAGAGATCGGCTTTACACCGCAGGGTTGGTTTTACGTCACGATTCCGGCATTGCTTCCCAAGAAGGGGGGCGGTTCCGCGGACTATATACGCTCTTTTTTGTTTCCCGCTATGCGGGAATTTTTTATGGGGAAAGCCCCGATACGGTATAGGGATTGCGTGTTAATTTATCGTCATATTTACGATAGGGACCGCCCCGTGCGCCGAAGGCGCGACCACGATAACATCGAGATCAATATGGTGACGGATATTGTTGCCATGTATGTCCTTCCGGATGATAATCCCGATGTTTGTTCGCTGTATCAGACGAGCGCGGAAGGGGACAAGGATATGACAGAAGTCTATGTCGTGCCGCGTCGAGAGTTTCCCGAGTGGCTCAAAGAAAAGGGAGAAATGGGAGCAAAATGACTGCGAAAAAGGTATGTAAAAATGAGGGGCTTGCGCGACGAAAAAATGACATACGTTTTTTTGACAAGCGGGAATTCCTTATAGAGTCGTTTTGGGGCCGTTTTTTGCTCGGAAATTCCGACAAAGAGAGCAATCATCATGTCGGAAAATCCACTTCAATCGCGTGGAGGTCGCTATGATACATTTCCGTCCCGGCAGTCAGGTCTATCGGCTTGTAACATTGCTGTCCGTTGTCGGTGAATTTCCCATGCGTTCGGTTCGTTTACTCGGCAGAGAACGTGTATATAAGACGCTGATCGGGAAACTTACATCTCCGCAAGTTCTCCGTTTTGACGATGGAAAAGAAACAAGATGCAGGCTCCTGACCATAGCGGGGAGAGGGGCAGGCAAAGCAGTCAGATTGTACAAGGGTGCCCTGTTTTTCCTTTCCGATTTATCAGCAACCGAATATTATATGAATGCGTTTTGGAAGCATCGATTCCCGGGCGACGCAGCACATCGGGAGCGGAATTTCCGCATCGCAGAAGCGGTCGCCGTATGCATGGCGGCTCAAATAGAGACGCGCCCTTACCGCCTTCCCGTTTTGCAGAATCACATGATTGTGCACATCGTACCATCGAAGCCTACATTCTATCCATCCCGTTCCTTGAAACAGATCGGAGGGCTGGAAATGAACAAGACGATGTATTCGCGGATGGCGGGCGCAATCTTTATGACGGGAAAATGCTATGCGGTATATAACACGCGCGGCGCAGCGATGAAGTGGAACGGCATGGGTGAGTTTAAGGCGCGCCACAATTTATCGGAGATCGGAAGGTTGAATGCAGGTATTCAAGACGTAGACTCAGCGATTCTTTTCGGAGAGTCATACGAGGTTGCCGTCAGGACGTTGGATGCCAACAGGGCGAGGGCGCATCCCGAGCAGCGGTTCGATTCGGTCTACGCACACATCCACTTTGTGCCCATGAACGACTTTGGCATACGGCTTTTGAGAATATTGACGCATTCCGATACAGAGAAGTTGCTGTCGGTGCTGTTCCCGAAGGAATCTCGCTCGATGGGACAAGGCGTGTTTGAGTATGATGCGTACATAGACGGCGTGTATATCCTTTCTCATTTGGACGGGGATATCGCCCGTCTGATTCGCTTCAGGGAAGCCATTGAAGGAAGGAGGCTCAGTTGCGAAGTTCTATGTGTGGAAGAACAGCGACAGTTTGTGCAATCCTACCTTGGAAAGTTTGCTACGATAAAAACCATAGGGCTGGGCGACATCGAAGAAGCACTTGGCCTTGAAAGGAGGTGAATTTGAACAAAAAAGGAAAAGCCGCGCTCATTGCCGCTCTTGCTGTAATTGGTGTATTGCTTGTTCTCTACCTGTGCGGCGTGGTAGCGCAGCTCTTTATCAACTATGCGCAATGGCAGGAGACGGGCGGGCTTGCGGGAGAGGTCCGAATCGCGTCCATAAACTGGAACCCCGCCGTATGTATAGTAAAGGCTTTTACGGCGGAGGGAATGTCCGGTTTGTTATACATGGTACTTGCCGCACTCATTATCTTTCTGGTCGTGAAGCTCTACCATCGTTTCGACAGCAGGTCGTTTGATGAACGCGGTTTTTCCAAAAGCAAGTACGGGACATACGGAACAGCGTCGTGGATGACCGAAAAGGAGATGAAGTCGACTCTGGAGGTCGCCACAGCGGAGGAAGCCGAAGGAGTCATTTTGGGTGAGTTTGACGGGCGGGCGGTATGTTTGCCGAAGGACACGAAACTCAATCGGCACATTGCGGTGTTCGGCGCGTCGGGCACCATGAAGTCGAGGGCCGTGATCAGGAATGCTCTGTTTCAGGCACTTCGCAAAAGCGAGTCAGTGGTCGTGACCGATCCGAAAGGTGAGTTGTTTGCAGACACCTCGGAATTATTTCGCGATAAAGGATATGAAGTCAAGGTGCTGAATCTTGTCAATCCCGAACATAGCGACTCGTGGAATTGTATGTCCGATCTGAACGGCGACACGCTCATGGCGCAAGTGTTGACGAATGTCATTATCGGGAATACAAGTTCCGGAAGCGGGGATCATTTCTGGGACAACGGAGAGGGGAACCTTCTGAAAGCTCTCATGCTCTACATAGACCGTGACAGAACCAGAGACCTTGACTCCAAGCATTTGCCGGCGGTGTACCGTCTCTTGACGCAAAACACCGAAAAGCAACTCACCGCGCTTTTTGAAAAACTGCCGCTGGATCATCCCGCCCGCGCCTCATACAATCTTTTTGCTCAATCGAGCGATACCGTAAGATCGGGGATTGTCTTGGGCTTGGGCACAAGATTGCAGGTCTTGCAGAACCATGCGGTCCAACAAATTACAATGAGATCGGATATAGACGTAACGGCTCCCGGAAAGAGAAAGTGCGCGTACTATATCATCCTGAGCGACCAAGATACAACGATGGCATTTCTGTCGTCGTTGTTCTTTTCGGTCATGTTCATCAAACTCACACGTTATGCGGACTCGCGACCGAGTGCATCGTGCGACGTTCCCGTCAATTTCATCCTCGATGAGTTCAATAATGTCGGACGGATCGGTGGGGCGGCGGACGGTTCGGATTTTGCTCGAGCTCTTAGCGTATTCAGGTCGAGAGATATCCGCGTCATGATCGCGGTACAGAGCCTCGGACAACTCCAGAACAGGTATCCGAGCAATCTGTGGGCAGAGATCGTGGGCAACTGTGACATCCAACTCATGCTCGGCTGTACCGATGATGTCAGTGCAAAATATTTCTCAGACCGAAGCGGAGAAATGAGTGTCGAGGTGAGTTCGACGATGACGAATCGCAAGACGATTGCGATCGCGCAACTCATTCCGCAGTATCGTCAGACGGAGGGACAGGGACGGAGGAAGCTGTTGACACCGGATGAAGTTCTGAGATTGCCACCCGATGAGCTTCTTTGCATCATTCGAGGTTGCAATATCCTCAGGCTAAAAAAATTCGACTACACGAGGCATCCGTTTTACAAGCTCATCCGAAAGGTTTCGGCTTTTTCGTATCACTCGGACAGGGGGGATACTCTCGGGTTCGAAACGCCACAGACAGAATTTGGGAATCCGCCCAAAGAACATCCTCCCCAAAAATATCTTTACGGCGCGGCAAAGCCACCGTCGGAGTTCTGAATCGCTCAAAGCACTCTGAACCAGGGGTGCTTTTTCATAACAAAAAAATCATTTATGGAGGTGCCAAATGGCCAGAAAACAACTGAATACAAAACAGGAAAACAATGCGCAGATCGATGCCGAAGCAACGGCAGAGACGATCAATGTCGAATCCCTTTCGATTCCCCAAACCGAAGCAGAATCCGCAGTGTGCGAGGAGGGTGCCCACGTCGAAGTATCCTCCGCCGTTTCTCAGACCGAGACGGAATTGGCGGAGATCGGGGCGGAATGCGACACAGAAGCAGACTTCGATGGGAACATTCCCCAGACCGAAACGGGATCGGCGGAGAACGAGGCGGAGCATAGCGTCGGAGAGGATCCCGATGCAACCGTTTCCCGGACCGGATCGGTGAGTACGTCGCTTTCCGACCGAGTGGGAGCAAACCGGCGTAGTCCGAAAGCCGAAGCATCTCAGATTGACAAAAGCGGGAAAGACACGCACACGGAGTCGGAAGACACTAAAGCGATGCCCGATGGAGCGCCCAAAAAAAGTCAGTCTCCGAGAAGGAAAGCGGGCGTATTGACCATCGACGGAGAGCGGACGGTTGAGACCGAGGCGGATAAGGCGAGAAACGATTTGATCGACCTTACCGAATCCCTCAAGACGGGGCGCATTCTTTCGGGAACGATACAGGGTGTCGAACGGCCGAACGGGAGAGGGAGTGCCTTTGCAGTCATCTACCACGGCTCGTTCAAAGTCATCGTTCCCGCGGAAGAGGCGGTGGAATTGCCTGAAGATCTTCGGGATCAGGAGCCGGAGGATGTTCTTCACTATTTGCTCACCAAGCGGTTGGGTGCAGAAGTGGACTACATTGTGAAAGGGATCGATGCCAATTCGGGTATCGCGGTTGCAAGCCGTCTCGATGCCATGCGCATAAAGCGTCGGGAATACTACTTCGGATCGGACCGCGACGGCAACAACCTGATTTATCCCGGGCTGTGCGCCGAGGCGCGTGTTGTATCCGTCATCCGTGCGGGAATTTTCGTGGATCTCTTCGGTCTCGAAGTGTATATCCCGCTTCGGGAACTCAGCTACCAACGCATCATGGATGCGGCGGGCTATTTCCAGCCCGGGCAGCGGATCCTCGTCAAGGTGACGGGGGTGGAGCGCATCAACAAGAATCAGGTCAAGGCATCCGCTTCGGTCAAACAGGCGGCGGAGAATCCCTACGAAAAGGCACTGCGTATGTATGCCGAAGGGAACCGCTATGTCGGCACAGTCAGCATGGTGGACACCAATGGTGTCTTTGTGGCTTTGGATGGGGGAATCGACTGCCTCTGCAGCTATCCCAAGCGCGGCCGTCCGCCGCGCGGTGCCCGTGTGACCGTTCGCATTCTCGGCATCAATCACGAATCGAACAGGATCTGGGGTGCCATCACGCACATCGCGGTGCCGCGCTAACGGCATCGCAACGTCAAAAATCAACTATAAGGAGTTAGCATGAAAGCCAAGCATTCTTTCAAAACCATGATCGCCTTGATCGCACTGGGGCTTCTCACGTTTTTCGGTGCGCTTCTTGCGTTGTTCATGACAGACGTAAAAACCACGTATGCATCAACGGTTTCCGGACTGAAATATAAAACCAGCGGGAGTTATTCCACGGGTGGCGATTACCAATCCGGATGCCCGAGCAATTTCTCTATCAATATATACACAACGTACAACACAGGTTCCGGTACGGCTTACAACGGCAAGGTGCTCAATTGGTCGTATGTCTTTATCAATTGCGAAGTGGACAAGCTCACCGAACACGTTTCATTTAAGTTGGTGCGTGACGGAAAATCCGTTGTGGATTATGAGATCGTTGGAAAGAACACCATGATGCTTTATAGCGGCTCGTTGGCAGACGGAAACTACGAATTGACCTATGTCGGGAAGTACAATCCGAATATATTTTCCAAAACCACGTACACCTACAAGTACTCGTTTGTGATCGACAAGACTGAACCCGTCACGACGCTCAAGGGCGGAACGACAACGCTCTCGAGCGGCAGTTATACCAACCAGCAGATTACGTTCACGGCGAATGATGCTTATAAGGACTACTGTATCTATTACAAAAAACCTGGGTACAGCAGCTACTACACCGCATATCAAACGAGCTTTTCCGTACCTGCGACTTCGGCAAATAACGGGTGGTGGTATTTCTATTCCGAGGACTACTACTACAACACGTCGAGCGTAGTGAGCGTGTATCTGGATACGGTCGCACCGACGGGATCCGTGAAAGCAAACGGGAGCACGGTTTCGAACGGTGGCTACACTAACAAGTCCTTCTCCTATTCCGCTACAGATATCGGCGGCGTATCATACTGCCAAGTCAAATATCCCAGCTCTTCCTCGTGGACATCCTATTCCAGCGGGAGTACGCTGACGGGTTCAAATGGTACCGGTTGGTACACCTTCCGAGCTGTTGACAAAGCGGGAAACACATCTGCTGAATATAAGGTGTACTACGACAGCGGATTGCCGACCGGTACGGTATATGGCGGCACGACGAGTAAAAGCAGCGGATCCTATACGAATGCGAGTTACGTCAAGTATATAGCGAGCGATTCCTACTCCGGGATCGCGAACTGCTACGTCAAAATGCCAGGTTCGTCATCTTATACGGGTTACGCCAGCGGCACGCAACTCGCTACGGAGGGGACGTACTACTTTTATTCCGTGGACAGATCCGGGAACAGTTCCGCGACTCTGAGCATTACGCTCGATAGAACAAATCCCACCGGGACCTTGTATGGGGGGACAAGCGCGATAAGGAGTGGGGATCACACCAACGCCGACTATATCAAGTTCGTCCCTTACGATACCTATGGCGTAAATGCGACCTATGTCAAGAAGCCCGGAAGCTCTGGATATGTATCCTACACATCGGGGACTCAATATACAGCAGAAGGGGAATATAGTTTCTACTGTGTGGACAAGGCGGGAAACTCATCCTCGACTTACACAGTCACAGTCGACAGAAAGATCCCGTCTGCCCAACTCTACGCAGACGGCAAAGCTGTCCCCAACGGTTCCTATACCAACGCAAGCCATATCAATTTCGTGAGCGACGAGGATTGCTATGTGAAGATTCCCGGCTCGGGGACTTTTACTGCCTATATGTCCGGTGCTGAATACTACAATGCGGGGAAGTATACCTTCTACGCGGTCGACTCCGCAGGTAATAATACCGGGAACTACTCCATTGTAGTCGACAGAACGGCAAAATCCGTTACGGCTACGAATGTTTCGGGCGGGAAGACCGATGGAGATGTCACGTTGACTTGGACGGACGGCAATGCCGACACTTTTGCGCCAATCACTTCGGTAGAGATCAACGGGAAGCCCTATGCAAAGGGTTCGGTAATCCACACGATCAATACCGGCGTGTATAAGGTCGTATCGACCGATGCGGCAGGGAATCAATGGGAGACCCGGTTCACTTCTTCCAAGGTGAATGTGCTTACAAAGACATTGCAGAAGGAATATTACGAAACCTATGATGCGAACGGTGAGCCGTTTGCTTTTACGTGTTATGACAACGCCTTCGCCTTCGCGATCGCACGGGAGAAGATACTTGTCAAAACGGGGAACTGGAATAATTCTTCATGGGATGCCGGGATCGCCATGGATGCGAAAGACAGCGTGAACGCCAAGAACGGAATCTATTACATCTACAAGCACTTTCAGAAGGGAGACGAAACGGTTGCCTACTTTACCGAGGAACGACTGACTGAAGTCATCGAAAAGTATGCCGCGGAAAGTCTCACTTCGTACTACTACTGGGAAAAGGAACACGCAGAGGCATCCGAAGGGGAAGATCTCTACTCCTATTCCAATTCGCGCAAAATATTGGCTGATTCCATCCAACTTGCCGATGACATACATTGCAGTGTGGATGGGGTGGATTTCATCGGAAAGTTGTACGATACCGAAGGCTCCCACATCATGCGAATCTCCGATGATTGGGGCAATACCTGCGATTATGAGATCATAGTTGTAAGGAGGGCACCCGTCATCCTCTACATGGTCGGGGAAGGCGATGGCATCGAAGTGACTTTCGACCGTTCCTATTTCTTCAAAGATGGGATTACTGTATCTATTTCCGATGTTTTGGACGAGTACGCCATGTTCAGTGTCTACGATGGCGCGGGAGAACTCCTCGGTAATTTCAGTCTGGCCGATGCCTGTGTCCTCGATGAAAGCGGGACATATACGGTCGTGGCTGTGAATCACTTCGGGCAGTCGGAGACATTTGAACTCACCATTTCCCGTTCGGCACCCGTTGTCACAATGGAAAAGGATGCGGATGCGAAGCGTTTGGAGATCTCTATCACGGAAAGTGCCGATGATGTTTCGCACCTGAATTCTCTGGAGATTTATAAAAAGACGGGAGAAGGATGGGAACTCTTGGCGAAGGATGATTACGGAACGCCCATTGTCCTCGGAACATATATCTATCATTTCCGCACTTCCGGGAAGTATCGGGTTTTGCTCACGGATGAATTCAGGACGGGCTTCGATGCCATCGAAGAAATCCTGGATTACGTTCAACCTACACCCGTCGGAACTTTGATCGGCGTAGCCGACGGCGGGATCACGAATGGGGCGGTGTCATTTGAATGGGAGGACGAAGCTACGGTGACGCTTACCCTGGACGGAGCATCGCTTGAGTACACATCCGGAACGGAGCTGTCCGCCGACGGATTCTATCGGTTGGTGTTTGAGAATTACGACGGTTATAGCATCGAATATACTTTCACCATCGATACGCTCGTGCCCGAAGTCCAAGTCGTTGGCGTGGAGAACGGGATGACAGTCAGCGGAGACGTGACGGTGGATTTTACGGAAGAAGACGGCGTTACGCGCGAGCTTTATAAAGACGGTGTATGTCTCGGGGAAATCGAAAAGGGGACTCTCCTTACCGAGAGCGGGGTTTATACAGTCGTTGTGACCGACCTCGCCGGAAACAAGAGCGAGGTGAACTTCACCATCGACAAATTCGTCGATTACGAGATCGATATCAACGATAAAGGGCTGGCAAACTCCGTGACTGTAAAAGAACGGGAATATCTCGAGGTCGTTTTGACGAAGGACGGGGAAGCCTTTGAGTATCAAGCCGAAGTGCCGCTCGTGGAGTGCGGGGATTATGTCCTCGTATTGACGGATGAACTGGGCAATGAGGAGACGATCTCCTTCACGATCATCAAACCGCTCGTAAAGGAATTCGAACACAACTTTGATGATATGCCCGGTTTTGAGAGAGTTGTCATGGGCGGAGAGGAGAAACGTTTGAATTACGGGACTCTCGAACTCTTCGAGGACGGAACTTATGAGGTCGGTGTGGTGGTAAACGGCAAGATGTACGTCTTCACCGTTACAGTCGACGGAACCGCGCCGTCGCTTGAAATCGCCGGCGTAGAGAACGGCGGCTCGACAAAGGGCTCGGTCATTCTTGACCACGCTTCGGAGGATGCAACTATACAAGTCTATCTGAACGACGAGGAAACCCGGTACGCACTCGGCGATGAGATCGCCCAAGCCGGGAACTACCGTGTCGTCGTGACCGACGTTTGCGGGAATGTGACGGAATACGCCTTCGAGATCCAAAGCTCGCTGAGCGCAGGCATCATTGCATTGATTGTGATTGGCTCGCTGGTCGTAGTCGGCGCAGTCGTCGTGTTCATTTTGAAAAAACGCAGGGTGATTTGATATCGGATGGGGAGCAGCTGTTTCCCAGACTGGAACAAAATAGCAAGGATATTACAATGTAAAATAAATTTTTCCAAAAAAGGAAAAAATTATTACAAAATGTATTGACAACTTTTGAATATCGTGCTATACTGAAACCAGACATAGGAAGCACCCAGGCTCTCGGTACATCAATGGTGGTGTCAGACTTACCCAAAGCATAGAGGTGAGGAACCGTTACGGATCTGCGCAGTGAGCGGATCCACAATGGTGCTCTATGGGAACAAGCCGGAAGGCTGTTGGATTGCAGAATCGATGCCGATCCGCGTTGACGCTGCATACATCCGCAGCTTTTCGGCTTTTTTTGTTTTTGAGGAAGAGATGAAAACGATAAAGAAGAATAAAAAGAAGAAGGCGAGAAAGCAAGAGATGCGTTGTCCTTTTTGCGGCGGGAGAGTTGTTTTCCGCAGTGCGGAAGGAATCTATCAGGACAACAGAAAAAATGTCATGCTGTATATCTGCTCGCATTATCCCGAATGCGACAGTTATGTCCGCGCGGATCCCGTTACAGGCAAGCCCATCGGGACTATGGCGGACAGAACGCTGCGGGAGCTTAGGAAGGAGGCGCATCGTTGTTTTGATGCGATTTACAAGAAAGGTTATATGACGAAAGCGGAAGCATATATGTGGCTTTCGCAGAAGCTTTCCCTTCCGCTTTCCGAAACGCATATCGGATTGTTTGGGAATTACTATTGCGAAGTGGTGATTCGGGAAAGCAACCAATTCATGGAAAATCGGATTCCCACTCGGAGGGCGACAGGATGAAGAGAAAATGGCTTGCTGTTTTGATACCGCTTTTGGCTGCCGGAATAACATTCCTCTTGTTTCGGACAGTGTTCGTGGTCGGCTATGTTCCATCCGAGTCTATGGAACCGACGCTTAAAAAAGGTGATTTGATCCTCGGCTTGAGGCTCTACGGAGAACTCGAGACCGGGGATATTATTATATTTGAGCACGATGGAGAGCTTATGGTCAAGCGCATCGCGGCAAAGGGAGGGGAGAGGATCGAAATCGATGGGGTGCGCTATGATGTGCCTCAAGGAGCTTATTTCGTTCTCGGAGATAATGCTGATAACTCTTA
>CANPWF010000019.1 GCA_947581885.1 uncultured Clostridia bacterium | reverse complement strand
GGCGTCCAAAAAGGTGCCCGCGGGGCGGCCCGTGCGATCGGCATAGTGCCAGCGCATCCCGCGGAGAGACGCGTACGCTTCGAGGCAGCCCCGCTTTCCGCAGATACAGGGGCGCCCGTGGGGAATGATGATGGTGTGCCCGAGTTCGCACGCGCTCGCATTGCTCGTATCGTACATCTTGCCGTTGAGCAGTTGGGCAAAGCCGATGCCCTCATCTACGCGCACCATGATGATGCTGTTGAGTTCGGAAAGGCGCGCGTCGTTGAGAAGGTGGAAGGTGAGCAGGCATTCGGGGTCGTGGTACAGCAGGGTGGGCAGGGAGAATTTTTCCGCGAACAGCTTGACGAGGGGGACATCTTTCCAATCCTCAAAGAAGCTCGTCCGTACCGAGACGCCGTTCTTCCTGTCGAGTTTGCCCTGCATGGAGAGGCTGATGGAGAGCACGTCGCCGGAGCCATGTAAAATTTCCTCGGAGGTGTTCAAGAGGTCGGCGAGAAGATCCTCCCGCCTGCGCGAGGGGAGAGGGTGGAAGATGGAGCGGACAGATCTGCCCGCAAGATTCACGAGGCTGAAGCTCAGCCCGACGCTGTTGATATCGATGCCGAGCGAGAGCCTGCGGTTCGGATTGACGGCAAGCATCTCGGGCGGCCTGCCCGAGAGCGAGGTCTCCTTCTCGGCAACGAGATATTGGCGGTTGAGGAGCGTCTCGCAGATGGCATATACGTTCCCCCAGCTCAGCCCCGTTCTCGCCTCGATATCCTTGCGGGAGAGGGGGGCGTTCGCCCGGATCAGGCGAAATACGCGGACCATGTTGTACTTTTTCGATTCTATATTGTTTGTTTCCATAAATTTTGTGTGAAAATTCAGTCGTGAACTTTTCACATTATAACACGGTTTTGAAAAGATTGTCAAACATTAAATTGTGACAAATTATAATTTTTTGTAAAAAAAGAAAAAATTTTCAAAAAATGCTTGACAAGTGTGAAATCATGCAATATAATAAAAGCACAATCATTCTATCAAGTGTTGACGGAACAGCGCCGAAGGGTTTTTTCCGTCATGTGCGAAATGGGCGTTAGCTCATATATTTTTAAGGAGTTTTATCAAAAATTGATAAATATGGCGCACGCGCGAAGGAATGGAAAGGAGAATATCATGAAAATCAAAATCGGAATGGCAGGCACATCGCAATTGAGTTTCCCGGGGCCCAAGGAAGAGGTCTATGCGCAGCTTGTCGGGCAAATGCAGCACAATGCGGAGGAGATCGGGTTTGATCTTGTTTCCTATCCTTTGCAGGTGATCACGGAGGAGGACGCGAAGAAGGCGGTCGCCTATCTTGAGGAGGAGAAGGTAGATCTTCTGCTCCTCGTGAACGTCTCGTACTCGGCGGGGTTCCTCGCGCCCATATTCTACAAGATCAAGGGCGCGGCGGTCGGCATCTGGTCCATTCCAGAGACGCGGAAGGGCCCGACGATGTTCAATTCCTTCTGCTCGAACAACATGTATCAGGGCATCAACACGCGCTATTTGCGCGATTTCGGCATCAAGGCGAAGTGGTTCTACGGCTTTGCGGACGACGAGACCTTCCGCCGCCGCCTCGCCGTCACGGTGCGGGCGCTCGGGGCGATCAAGCGGCTGAAGAGTTCGCGCGTCGCCCTCGTCGGCGGCTTTGCCCCCGGCTTCAACGACCTCTACTTCGACGAGCGCAAGGTGCTCTCCAAGCTTGACGGCATCTATATCAACCGTCTGCACGAGTACGACGAGATCATTCGCCTCGCCGACAAGGTGACGGACGCCGACGTGAAGCCCTATCTCGACGAACTCGACAGGGAGGGCATCAAGACGACGCCCACGGCGGCGAAGCTGCGCACGTTCAGCATCAAAATTTATCTCGCCTATAAGCGGCTCGCTGAGGAGCACGGCTACGATGCGCTCGCCATCTCCTGCTGGCCCAAGTTTCAGGACGACTACAAATATTCCGTCTGCTCGGCGATCGGCATGCTCAACGACGACAAGATCGTCGCCGCGTGCGAGGGCGACCTCATGAGCGCGATCAGCATGCTCGCGTTGCAGGATATGTGCGGGGACAGCACGACGCTCATGGATTTCACCGCATTCGACGAGACGGACGAGAGCATCATGCTCTGGCACTGCGGGCCGTCGAGCAAGCAGTTCTGCCGCAAGAACGGATACTATTTGGGCGAAAATTACAGCGGCATGGCGCACGAGCCCGGGAAGATCTGCGGCACGGGCGTCGCGCGGGACATGGTATTCGACCCCGGCAAGGCGAGCGTGTTCCGCTTCGGCGGCGACATGGAGTGCTACCTGAACCTCACGGGCACCTTTATGGGCAACGGCAAGGACAGCAACTGCGGCTGCCGCGGCTGGATGAACGGCCTCGCCCTCAACGGCAAGCCCGTGAAGGCTGTCGATTTTGCCAACACCATTCTCGCGGGCGGCTTCGAGCATCACTATCCCGTCGCGTGGGGAGATTGGTCGGAGGAAGTTGCCGAACTCAACAAGTGGCTGGGGATCAAGCCCTTGCGCGAGATCCCGTACGCAAATTATTTGCAAGATAAGGAGGATCAACAATGAAGAATGCGATCACCATGACGCAGATGATGGCTGCGTCGCGCAAACTGCATGCGGAAGGCAGGAAATTTACACACATCGGCATCGGGCCGATGTCCCGAAATCTGTTGAGGGCCGCGCTTGAACTTGCGAAGGAGAAAGATTTCCCCCTCATTCTCATCGCAAGCCGCAATCAGGTGGACAGCGATCGCTTCGGCGGCGGCTATGTCTGCGGTTTCGACCAAAAACGGTTTGTCGAGACCACAGACGCCATCGCCGAAGAGATCGGCTTCCACGGACTGTGCTATTTCTGCCGCGACCACGGCGGCCCTTGGCAGCGGGACGCTGAGCGCGCCGCCAAACTTCCCGTGGAGGAGGCGATGGAGATCGGCCTGCAATCGTATTTCGACGATATGGATGCGGGCTTCGATCTTCTGCACATCGACCCCACCAAGGATCCGCACGTGAACGGCGTCGTTCCGCTCTCCACGGTGCTCGAGCGCACGCTTGCGCTCATCGAAAAGATCGAGACGCGGAGGAAGGCGCTCGGCATGCGCGAACTCGCCTATGAAGTGGGGACGGAGGAGACGATGGGAGGCCTCATCGACCCCGCCGCATTTGAGGACTTTATCAAAAAGTTAAAGGATGCGCTCACGGCAAAGGGACTGCCCATGCCGCTCTTCGTCGTCGGGCAGACAGGTACGCTCACCCGCCTCACCTCCAACGTGGGGCACTACGATACGCCCACGGCGACGACGCTCAGCCGCATCACGGAGAAATACGGCACGGGGCTCAAGGAGCACAACGGAGATTATCTCTCCAATGCCATCCTGCTTGAGCACCCCGTCATCGGGCTCGCGGCGATGAACGTCGCTCCCGAGTTCGGGCTAGTGGAAACGCAGTCGCTCTTAGAACTCGCGGCGGTCGAGGAAAAGTTCGTCGATCCCGCGAAGCAGAGCCATATCAAGGATGTGCTCGCGCGGCACGCCGTAAAGGGCGAGCGCTGGCGCAAGTGGATGGTCGGCGAAAAGGGCAAGGCGAGCGTGGAGAGCATTATGGCGGATGCGGAGGACGTGGCGCTCATCACAAAGATGTGCGGGCACTACACCCTCGAGGACGCGGAGGTGAAGGAGGCCGTCGCGCGGCTCAACGCGAATACGTCGGCGCTCGGGCTCGACCCCGTTGGATATGTCATCAAAAAGATCAAGGACTCCATCGACCGCTACATCTGCGGGTTCGGGCTCTATGGAACAACAAGCGAACTCATCGCCGCGCAATGACGCACTGAGCCTGTGCGTCGATATCGGCGGCACAAAGACGGCGCTCGCCTTTTACGGCGCGGACGGAAGGGAGTTGTTCTACGACAAATTCCCCACGTACGCCGAGCTGGGCGCCGAAATGCTTGTGCGGGAGATCGGCGCGCATGCGCGGAGATACGGGGAATGGCGCCGTGCGGAAAGAGGCACGGTGGCCGCTCCCGGCCCGCTCGACGTGTGCAGCGGGATCCTCCTCGATATCGTGACGATGGGTTGGAAGAACGTTCCCGTATGCGGTTTGCTTTCCCGTGAGTTTGGGTTTCCGTTCTCGCTCATCAACGACTGCGATGCGGGCGCGCTCGGCGTGTATCACAGCGGCTACGAAACCTGCCCGTCCCTCGTCTATTTCAGTTTGAGCACGGGCATCGGCGGCGGCGCCGTTTTCGGCGGAAAAGGGTATATGGGTGCGGGAAATGCCGCAAACTTCGGTCATATCCCCGTCGCCGGAGAAGGACTTTTGTGCGGCTGCGGCGGCAGGGATTGCCTCGAATTGTACGCATCGGGGAGCGGCATCGAACGGCGGTATTTTTCGCGGACGGGAAATGCTTGCGGATGCGCTGCGATCGAGGCGGCGGCACGGGCGGGAGATGCGCCCGCGCGGCAACTCTTCTCCGAAGCGGGAGATGCGCTCGGACAGGCGGCGGAGGCGGTGCGTGCCGTGCTCGATCCCGCGTGTTTTGTATTCGGCGGCAGCGTCTGCCATGCGTGGGATCTCATGGAGGAGGAATTTTCCCGCCGCACGCGCGTACGGCCGCACTTCGCCGATGCGAGCGGCAAACAGGTGCTCTTGGGCGCCTATCATTACGGCAAGAACATCTTGGAATAAATAAAAAAAGGGGAAAAAGATGAAAAAAACCAAAGCGATCAAAACAATGGCGTCGCTGTTGCTCTGCGGCGTGTTTGCGTGCGGCATGGCCGCATGCGGCGGCGGGGTGGATGACAACGGCGTCAACCGCGCAGGCGCGACGGAGATCACCTTCTGGGGCTACGGCGAAGAGGACGAGATCGCCATTTTCCGCGATCTTGTAAACACCTTCAACAAGGCGCACGAGGGCGAGATCTACGTTGATTACGTAACCAAACCCGGGACGAGTTATTACGAATCCGTCGAACAGGTGCTTGCGGGCAACCGTTGCCCCGACGTCGTTTACGTCGGAGACGACGTGTGCAAGTCGTGGGCGATCAACAATTATATCGTTCCGCTCGACGACTACGTGAAGAACAGCACCGTCATCGACCTTTCCGACATGTGGGAGAGCGGCATCATGCGCTACCGTTACGATGTGGAGACGGGGCTCTCGAATGCGGATTCCACCCTCTGGGCGCTGCCCAAGGATATCGGCCCGACGGTGCTCTATTATAATGTAGGCTTCTTCGAGAGCCTCGGCGTCTCCATCGTCTCGGTGGATAAGGAGGACGTGACGGCGGAATACGTCGCCGCCTACAACACCGAGCACGGCACCCACTTCACGGTGGAACAGATGCAACGCGGTTTCTGGCGCGAGGGGATCGATAACACCTCCTCGTGGAGCGTGCCCGCCGCAGGCGAGGAGATGCTCTTCAACAACCGCATCGCCATGACGTGGGAGGAGAGCGAAAACCTCTTCAAGATCTTCACGCAGAGTTATAATTCCAAGAGCCCTTCCAAGTATGGATATTTCACCGAATGGTGGTTCTCCTATGGCTGGTCGGTGAACGGCGACTGCATCAAGTATGACAACGCCGCGAACAAGTGGACGTTCTCCCTCGGCGATACGACGAAGTACTACTGCAAGGACGGCATATTCTCGACGGATGCTTCCTCGGGCGGCACGGAGGTGCCCACCATGCTCGAGGCGTTCACGAAGTTCGTCCAGCTCTCGCAGCCCAAGACGACGGATATCGACGGCAAGGGAACGATGGGGCTCGCCATCACGCCCAGCCCCAACACCCTCAACACGGTGGGCAAAGAGAGTTATTTCACCACGGGGCAGGTCGCCACGATGGTGGACGGCAGATGGACGGTCCCCGTCTACCGTAAGGTGAAGGGACTCAACTTCGACTGCGCGCCGCTGCCCGTCGCAAAGGGCGGCGTGGAGGCGGGGCACTCCGGCTCGGTCGGTTTCGTCATCGCAAAGCGCAGCCGCCATCAGGATGAGGCGTTCAAGTTCATCGAATACATGTCTGGCCCCGAAGGGCAGGCGAAACAGGCCGAGAGCGGGTTCAACATCCCCAACCAAAAGTCGGTGAGCCAGACGGAAGTGTTCTTGCAGAGCGACAAGATGCCCAAGAACTCCATCATCTTCACGCGGGCGGCGGCGTTCGAGCGCGCGGGAGACTGGAACTATCTCTCCGATAAACTGTGGATCGACCAGTGGGCGGACTACCTCAACGACGAGGTCCGCAATGGCAGGAACAATCTCACAGACTTCTTCAACGTCGTCACGAACAGAACAAACAAGGTCCTCGAAGGGTACAAGTATTCCAACTTCAAATAAAGAAGGGAGGGAGCATGAACAACAGAAAGGAAAAAATGCTCGGATTCCTGTTCGCGGGGATCCCCGTTCTGGGGTTTCTGATCTTCGGGATCATCCCCATCTTCATGGCGTTCGGCATGTCGTTCATGGACATACGGGGGTTCAGTTTCGAGGACGCCGCATGGACGGGATTCAGCAATTATTCAAGTCTCCTCTTCGGGGAATATGCGGGCAGATTCTGGCTTTCGCTGCTCAATTCGCTCATCGAGTTGCTCGCCTTGCCCATCTCCCTTGCGATCGCGCTCGTGCTCTCCGTATTCCTTCATAAAAAGTTGCGGGGCTCGAAGTTCTATCGCGTCGTCCTGTTCATTCCCTACGTCTGTTCTGTCGTTGCGGTCACGACGATGTGGAAGTGGATCTACGAAGAGGAGTTCGGCATTCTCAACCAAATGCTTATGGGGATGGGGCTCGAAAAGGTCGGGTGGATCTCGGACAGCCGCTTTGTGCGCTGGTCGATGCTGCTCACTTGCGTGTGGAGCGGCATCAGCCTCGGGGTCATCCTGTTCTCGGCGGCGCTCAACAACGTGAGCGAATCGTACTACGAGGCGGCGCAGATCGACGGGGCGAGCAGCATCAAGCAGTTCTTTACCATCACCGTTCCCGCCGTGAGCCCGACGACGTTCTTCCTCGTGGTGACGGGCACGATCGGATACATGCAGGATTTCGTGCGCTATCAGATCATGCTCGGCAACTCGGGCGGACCGAGCGATTCGGGGCTCACAATGGTGTTCTTCCTGTGGCAGATGGCGTACCGGTACAACACGCAGATGGGCATGGGGTATGCCTGTGCGATGGCGATCCTCATTGCGCTCATCATCGGCGTGGCGACGCTCATCAATTATCTTTCGGCAAAGAGGTGGGTGAATTATGACTTCTGAGAAAAGTAAAACCCGTCTTCGCCGCTTCGGAAGGTATATGAAGCGGAACATCGTCGCCTACATCGTACTCACCGCCGCGGCGCTCTTCGTGCTCATCCCGTTCTATGTCATCTTTGTTACGTCCTTCAAGACGCAGCTCGAGGCGATCGGCGTGCCGTTCACGTTTATCCCGCGTGAGTTCACGCTCGACGGCTATGCCAACGTGCTGCTCCGCGATGCGAGCGGCGGCGCGATGGGCGTGAGCACGGTGCTTCTCGGCTTTTACAACACGTTCAAGACCGTCATTCCCATGACGATCGTCTGCCTGTTTACATCCAGCATCTCGGCGTTTGCATTCGCAAAACTGCGCTTCCCCTGCAAGAAGATCATGTTCACGGTGCTTCTTGCGAGTATGATGATCCCCGGCATCGTCACCCTGATGCCCGCCTACCTCATCTACGATTCGCTGCTGCTCACGGATACCTACGTCCCGCTCATCCTTCCCACGATGTTCGGCACGGCGACCTGCGTATTCTTCCTGCGGCAGTTCATCATGGGCATTCCCGATTCCCTCGTCGAGGCGGCGAAGATGGACGGGCTCGGGCTGTTCGGCATCTATTTCCGCATTATTTTGCCGCTCTGTCTGCCTGCGCTGTTCGCGCAGGGGATCCTCGTATTCATGGGCGGGTATAACGATTATTTCGGCCCCCTCATCTATCTGTGGTCGCCCGAAAAGTATACCCTGCAGATCTCGCTCATGTATTTCGTCGGGCTGTACGACAAGGATTACGCTACCGTTATGGCGGGTTGCGTGATATCCATGATCCCGCTCATCGTGCTCTACCTCTGCTTCCAGAAGGCATTCGTACAGGGCATCGCAACGAGCGGAATGAAACTATAACCGAAATCAGGAGATAATTTATGAAAAAGAAAACTTTGGCCGCGTTACTTGCGGGAGCACTCACCGTCACGCTTGCCGCCGGGCTCATTGCCTGCGGCTCGGGCACGGGGGAACTCGATCATGCCTCCAACGCGAGCGCCTCTGCGGGCTATGACGCCGATCTCTTCTACCGCAACGATCTCGTCACGAAGATGCCCGACCCCTCCGTCATTTCGGTGGAGGAGAACGGCAAGACGGTGTTCTGGCTCTATGGCACGAGCGACGCCATCGAGAGCACGGGGTACCTTGCCTATCGCAGCGAGGACCTCGTGGATTGGACGTGCACGGGCGTTGCCTTCCATCCCGAGAAGGAAAGTTGGTCGTTGCGCGATCTGTGGGCGCCCGAAGTGCTCCCCGTCGAGATCGGGGGCGAGACGCTCTACCTTCTCGCCTATTCCGCGGGCAACTATAAGAAGCCTGCGAACAGGCTCTCCCTCGGCATTGCGGTGTCGAAGGCTCCGCAGGGGCCCTTCGTGCAGTGGACGGGCACCAACGCTGACGGCCGCAACGTGGGCATCGCCGACAGTTGGGTGGATACCGATCTCTTCCCCGTCGACCATCCGCTCTACCAGCGGCACCTCATCGACGCGAGCCTCTTCCAGGATGACGACGGCAAACTCTACGTCTATTTCGTGTGCGACGTGCGCGACAACCCCGCGGGTTCCTCCATCTGGGGCATGGCGCTCAAAGATTACATGACGCCCGACTATTCGACCGCCAAGCAGCTCACGATGAACAAGAAATCCTCGCCCACATTGGATGCGGCCGACCTCACCGTTCTCGATGAGGACTACACCAACGAAGGGCCGTTCATGATCAAGGAGGGCGGCAAGTACTACCTGACCCTCTCGGTGAACGAGTATTGGAACAGGAGCTATTCCGTGAAACAGGCGATCGCGGACGGGCCCCTCGGCGATTTCGTGAAAGTCGACCTCTATGACGGCGGCAAACTTCTCACCGCCAACGAGGACGACAAGAATTACGTCAACGAAGCGGGCGAGCAGATCCTCATCGACGACTACGATCAGATGAGCGGCACGGGGCACCACAGTTTTGTGAAGGTGGGGGACGAGTGGTGGATCGTCTACCACGCCCACCTCGACAGGCTTTACGGCAACAGCGCCCGCGCCGTTGCGATCGACAGGGTATTCCTCACCAAGAATGAAGCGGGGCAGGATATCCTCTACTGCAACGGACCCACCTATTCGGTGCAGCCTCTGCCCGCGGCGGTGAGCGGCTACAAGAACGTCGCGCCCGCGGCAACGGTGACGGCCACCAACGTGCGCCAAGGCAGTTCCGAGGCCTATCTCAACGACGGCCTTGTGAAGATGCACAACTCCTCCGTCGCAAAGGAATTTATCGCGGAGGGGACGACGGAGATCACCCTTACGTGGAACGATTACGTCTACGCGACGGGGCTCATGGTCTACCAGAGTTTCTATTACGATAAACTTTGGGACAAAGTGACGAACATCGAGATCGAGTCGGACGGCTCGCGCGCGGACCGCGGCGCCTACCGCATCGGCGAACTCGTGTTCGACAAAGAGTGGAACGTCGACGACGAATACGAATTCGTGCGGGCGGGCGGTTCGGTCGCGTGCTCGTTCAACGAGATCCCCGTGAAGAAGATCACGTTCACGATCGAGAGCGATAAGCCCATCGCGATCTCGGATATCGTTGTGCTCGGCAAGACGGAGACGAACAAAAAGACGTTCTCGGCGGAAAACTACTCCTACGAAGGCCCCACGGGCGGAGACTCCATCGGCTGGCGCGACAACGAACTTTCCGACGGCGTAACGTTCGACGGCGTGTTCGACGAGGCCGTATGGCAGGGAAAGAAGTGGTTCAGTTTCAATTCCACGTTCTCGGATACCTATTCCCTGAAAATGACCACGCACCTCGGGGCAGAGGGGGTGTACTTCGCCGTCGAGGTGAAGGACCCCACCGTCTCCTACAACAACACAAAGCCCGTCTATCAGAACTCTTCGGTGGAACTCATGGTTGCGCAGGCAGACGCGCTCGACGTCTCGCCCGAGACCGTGCAGATGCGCATTGCCGCCTCCGGTAAAATAGAGACGTGGGTGGGCATCGCCTCGGGCCGCAACGTGAACGACGGGTACGACTACACCGCCTACTATTTCGATACCATGGTCCGCACAAAAGGGCTTGGCTTCGATGTGGAATACATGCAGGATAAACTCGATGTGACGGATGTGGAAGGCTATACCATCGAGGCATACATGCCCTATTCCGCGATCGGGCTCGACTATGCCCCGGGGATGGTGAAAGTGTTGCCCAACTTCAACACGGTGCTCTCCTACGCCTCCTCCAACCGCACCTCCAACTCGCCCAACGGCATTCCCTACAACAGCCCTTCGCGCTACTTTACGTTCGGCGCAAACGGCTATGTGGAGGCCGGGGAGAGCGAGGGAGAGAACATCGGCAACGGCAAGGAGCAGTCGATGTCGGGCGGCTTCAACCTCCTGCAGGATAAGGGCGATCATCCCTACGTGGAACAGCGCGCCGCCGAACAGCAGTGGGCGTACTTCAAGGATGTTGAGGCGACGAGCTACTACTTCACCACCAAGATCACGGCGTACGAGATCAAGAACGGCGACAAGGCGCCCAAGATCGGCCTCATCGCGGGTCAGGCGAACGGCAGGGCGGTGTGCATGTTCATCGACGCCGTGGGGCTCAGCCCCGCCAACACGGTGTGCTATACGGGCGCCGTCGGCACGGGCGATTGGGATTGGAACCAGCCCTACAACATGGGCGTCTCCACGGGAAGATACACAGGCACGAATTCCGTTGAACTCGGCGTTCTCCGCAAGGGCAGCACGTTCTACTATCTTGTGAACGGCACGCTTGCGGGCACGCAGGAGGCCCCTGCGAACATCACGGCGGAAACGCCCGCCGAGATCGGCTTTATCACCATGAACATCACGGCGCGCTTCTTCGACTATTCCGTCACGACGGACGCTTCGGAGATCGACGCGAAACTTGCGGAGGTACAGGGAGCGCAGCATGCTTCCGTCTCCTGCGCAACTCCCGAGGCGATCCTTCCGGGGCGCCGCGGACAGAGCGCCGGACAGGCGTAAACAAAGGAATATATCACGGGAAGTGATATGGAAATAAGGAGGAAAATATGAAAAAAAGGTTTGTACTGCTTTCGGCGCTCATGTGCCTTGTGTGCTGTCTCTTCGGTCTTGCCGCCTGCGGCGATACCGAGACCGACACCTTCGACGTAACGGTCTCCACCGCCGTCGAGCACGGCACGTTGACGCCCGACAAGACGAAGGCCGCGGAAGGGGAGACCGTCACCGTTACGGCGACGCCCGAAAACGGGTATTCGTTCAAGGAAAACAGCCTCACGGTAAACGGTGAGGCACAGCAAGGGCTCACATTTACGATGCCCGCAGAGAATGTGGAACTCTCCGCAACGTTCGTGAAGGACACGGTGCTCTATACCGTGACGCTCACGACCGATACCACAAAGGGCACGCTTTCCGCATCCAAGACCAAGGCGGAAGCGGGGGAGACCATCACCATTACGCCTCATCCGGCGTCGGGCTGGGCGATCTCCGCAGTCAAGGTCGATGGAACGGCGATCAATGCGTCGGCAGGCGTGTATACCTTTACGATGCCCGAAAAGAACGTCACCGTCACGGGTGAGTTCGTAGAGGCCGTGTACAACATCACCATCGACCCCGTGGAGCATGTCACCATCACGGCGGATAAATCGACCGCAAAGTACAACGAGCAGGTCACCCTCACGGTGCAGACCGATACGGGCTTTGTCGTAGATAACATTCTCGTCAACGGCACCCCTTCCTCGGCCACCTTCACGATGCCCGCAGAGGATGTCGTCATCACGGCGCAGGTCACGCAGGTGAGCGGCGAGAACTTCGGCTATAACGAGGACATCGGGCTCGACCCCATCCCCGCAAGCAACTGGGATCTCTCGCACGACTTCGGCTCCGGCGCCTACATCACCGTCCAGTCGACGACCAACGCGCTCATCTATCACACCACGGCGCCCACGGCAGAGTTCTATTTTGAGGCGAAGATCACCGTCAACGAGACCAAACCCGCCGCCAACAATCCCGCAACGGGCATCGTCATCCGCGACGCGGCGGATAATGCCCAGCGCATCTTCTTCTATGCCAACGGAAGAAAGGTCGTCCACGTGATGAATGCCAATAACGCCAACGATAGCTTTGATTATGCGTGGGAAGGCGATACGCTCGGCAACCTCACCAACGATTTTGAGGGGGGGGGTGGTTTTACGCTCGGTGTTGCCAGGAAGGGCATGTACCTCTACTTCTTCATCGACGGGCAGTTCGCTTCTGCCAAGATGTACCCCAACCTCGATGGCACGTGCTACATCGGCTTCTTGATGTTCGATGACTGCCGCGATGTGAAGTATTCCGACTACACGCTCACGACGGCGGCTACCGAAGTCGATACCAAGATCGGCGAGCACCTCGTTGTGGAGGGCGATAACTTCGGCTATTCCACGGAAGTGCCCGTCACGCCTTCCGCGGGCTGGGATCTCTCCGAAGATAACGGCGACCATCCCAAGCTCAAGTTGAACACCGAGGGCAACGCGTCGATCCTTCTGAAACAATCGGCGGTAGATTTCTATTTCACCACCAAGATCAACATTGCGGAACTCTCGGCCGACGGCAACCCCACCACGGGCATCGTCGTGCAGAAGGCTTCCGATCCCGCTCAGCGCATTTACTTCTATCTCCGCGCGGTTAGACTTGCAACGACGAACGAGGTCATGGTGATGGCGGGAGCAAGCGACGATATGTTCAACTACACTTGGAATAGCGACGAAGTTGCCAAAGCCGGCAAGGCATACCACGATGAGGGCGCTACGCTCGAGAACTATATTACCCTCGGGCTTCTGAAGAAGGGCGGCACGCTCTACTTCTACGTGAACGAGGTTCTCGTCAAGACGGAGACCAAGTGGGAGGCGCAGGTCGGCACGACCGACACTTGCTACATCGGGCTTCAGAAGATGGGCGTGAACAAGGCGACCTACTTCGATTATACCTTCACCAAGGAAGTCGACAGCATGTTCCACAGCATCACGGTCTCGCAGGACGTCACGAACGGCACCCTTACCCCCAGCAAGACCTCGGCGGTTGCGGGCGAGACCATTACGGTCGATGCGCAGGCGGAGGGCGGCTACTTCTTCAAGGCAGGCAGCCTCACCGTCAACAGTCAGGCGCAGGCAAGGCTCACCTTCACGATGCCCGACGATGACGTCGTCCTCGGCGGCACCTTCGAGGAAGAGAAAGAAAAGTTCAATATTACGCTTGACTTCGAGGATACGCTCGGCATACTCACGGCGGACGCGGAGGAGGCATCCGAGGGCATGCTCGTCACGCTCACCGTCGAGCCCAACCGCGGCGCCTATCTTGAAAAGGTGACGGTCACGCTCGATGGCGAAACCGAAACGCCCATCGAATACAGCAACGGGTACAGCTTCACGATGCCCGGCAACGCCGTCACCGTCAAGGCGTACTTCTACAAGGGCGAGAACTTCGGTTATTCCACGGAAGTGCCTATGGATCCTTCTGCGGGCTGGGATCTCCTCGGCGATAAGGGCGGAGAACCCACGCTCAAATTGGAAACGGGCACAGGCGCAAAGATCTATCTCAACAAGGCGTCGGCCGATTTCTGGTTTGAGACCCGCCTGAACATCGAGGAACTTCAACAGGACGGCAATCCCACCACGGGTATTCTTATCCAAAAGAGCAACACCGAGGCGCTGTACTTCTTCCTTCGCGCGCTCAACCTGGGACAGGATAACGAGATCCGTATTATGCCGGTAAACAATGTCGATGGCTACGATTACGCTTGGTCCGGTATCATCATCGGAAAAGCGGGTAAGGCATATTCGGGCGGAGCTGAGAACTATCTGACCCTCGCCGTTGCCAAGATCGGCGGAGACCTGTACTTCTACGTCAACTCTGCGCTCGTCTATGTCGGCAGTCACTACCTTGTCGGGCAGACGGATAAGTGCTATGTCGGATTGGTCGGAATGGGCATTGCCAAGGCAACGTGGTCGAACTACTCCTTCATCACCGAGAAGGCGGAGGTCGAAAGCAAGGTCGGCGACGCCAAGATCACCGAGGCGAAGGCTCCCGATTGGACGCAAGGGCTTACGAGCGTTGCCGTTACGGGGTCTGAAGATTACGACGGCTTGGGCGTCACCTTCTATGCGAAGAAGGTCGATGGCGGCGTCAAGGTTGCTGCGGTCGCAACGCACACGTTGTACACCTATACCGAAGGTAATTGGTGGCTGAATACAAATTTCGAGTTCTTTAGCGCAAGCAAACAATTCTACCTCACCGCCCGCGTAAGCGGTTGTGATGCAGTCACCGATGCAGTTAGTTTCTACACCGTCTACAATGCGGATACGCAACGCTATACCACCGTTGCGGAGTGCTTCATCGCGGACTCGCAACTCACGATCGAGAACGGCGCCGCTCGCCTCGGCTTTGCATGGAAGACCCCCGGCGACCAGTGCAATAACGGGAAGAACGGCACCAACGACTATTGGCTTGTTCCCGAACATGAAGCGAACGATGCAGGACAGCAGTACTACGTAACGGCAGAGGGCATTCTCGACACCGCACCCGCGGCAGACTGAAATTTTCACGCAAAGGAAGTGGCAACATGAAAAGCGAATTTAATCCCAGCGGCATCATCCAGATCGGCGACCCCTTTGTATTGCACGCCAAAGACGGCATGTACTACATGTACGCGACCTCCCACACCATCGACATGATGGGCTTCAAAGTCTGGAAGAGCAAGGATCTCAAACATTGGGATGAGGGCAAGGTGTGCTATATGCTCACCGAAAAGTCCTTCGGCTATTGCGATTGCTGGGCGCCCGAAGTCACCGAATATGAGGGGAAATACTACCTTTTCTTCTCCACCCGTTGGAAAAAGACCAAGACGCTTCGCCTCGGCGTGGCAATTTCCTCCTCCCCCGAGGGCCCCTTCATGGACGCCCTCGAGGGTCCCCTCTTCGACTTCGGCTACACGGCGATCGACGGCTCGGTGTTCATCGACGACGACGGCAAGAAGTATCTCTACTACTCGCGCGACTGCAACGATAACATCGTGAACGGCGAACATCAGAGTCATCTCTATGTCATTCGCCTCGCCGACGACCTGCTCTCCGTGGTGGGCGAACCCGTGTTCCTCACCAAGCCCGAAAAGGACTACGAGATCACGCCCTACATTTCCCCCGAGGGGACGGTGTACAAGTGGAACGAGGGGCCCTTCCTCGTCAAAGTCAACGGGGAATATCACCTCATGTACTCGGGCAACCACTTTGCGAGCAAGTACTATTGCATCTGCGGCGCCAAGTCCTCCAGCCCCATGGGCCCCTTTGAAAAGTACGATGCGCCCATTGCAACGTACATCGAGGGCAAGGTCTCGGGCCCCGGGCACAACTGCGCCTTCCGCGACGATGAGGGAAACCTGTACTGCGCTTATCATGTCCACACCATTCTCTCCGAGCCCGGCAACAATCGCCAGCTCTTCATCGATCGGCTCTATTATCGCGACGGAAAATTGCAGATGAAGATCACCTACAACGACGAATAATTTTGCCAAACGCTCACCCGCTTCCGATCTTCCCCCCTTCGGAAGCATGCAAAAAGGGGCGGCTGCAAAGCCGTCCCTTTATCTTACAAAAAACCGCCCGCATGGCGGGTGTGCGCCGCGCGTCATTCCATGAGTTCGCCCGTCAGAAGGTGCCGCCCGAAGGCTTCGCGGGAGAGGGGCGCGCCCGTTTCAAG
>CANPWF010000018.1 GCA_947581885.1 uncultured Clostridia bacterium | reverse complement strand
CGCACCTCATCCTGCCCGACCGAAGGGCGCACGAGCCGCAGGCGAAGTAACGGAGCGTAGCGGAGTCGAAGGATCTCTCACAGTTGCATACGTACATGCCTGTTGGGAGAAGTGCGAGATTTCTCGACTACGCTCGAAATGAGGTGAGAGAATGGACGTACATGTCCGTTCATACCACCCCCTCAGTCACGCCAAGGGCGGCGTGACAGCTCCCCCAAGGGGGGAGCCAAGGGGAGAAGGCAACCAAAACAACAACCAACACAAAAAATCAAAAATTTTGGGCAAAAGCCCACAAAATAGGAGGAAAATTATGAAAAAATGGACGGCTGTACTGCTCACGGGCGCGATGTTTGCGGCGACCTGTTTGGGCGGCACGATCACCGCCTTCGCGGGGGTGACGACGGAAAAGCCGATCGGTGGGAAAGGACTCGTGAGCGGCACGGGCATCAATAATAAGTTCACCGTAGAAGATGACGGCGCTCCTTCCTCATACGAAGTGGTCGCGGGGGACCTTAACCTGAATTACAAAGCTTCATCAACGGAAGCGATCATCAATAAAGCCGTTCCCAAAGAGACCATGGCGAAAGATGACGTGACGGTTGCGATGACCTATGTATTCAAGAGCGTTACTCCTGAGACGAACGAACTGGTTTTTGTTCCCGCAGTCAAAAGCGTGGAAGAAATCGATACGTATGCGATACGTTTGAGTCGTTGGCGTCAAATTTGGCAAGTCCCGAGCCTCAGAACGTCGGCAACTGACGGCGATCCCGAAATGGTTGTTAATGGGACGGAAGGCGCGGGTACTTGGCAAGACGGCGGCGAAAGTGCTAAATTTGTGAGTGTCGGCGTTTGGGAAGAGGATATCGCTGCAATTACCGCGACAGAAAAATTGGCACTGCTTCGCTTTGAGATGACCGTAAACGGAAACGGATGGGTCGACGTTACAATGAAAGCAGCAGAGCTGGGCACAACGGATTGGAGCATCGGGAATTCAGCCGTGAAATACGTAACGGTTACAAACGTCGCTCACTACGACAATACCGCCGATTTCCGCGCCAATCTCTTTGTAAGTGAAGGCACGGGGGTATCGCTCGATGGTGCGAAACTTGAAGTTTCCTATACCGACGGCGGGCAGGCTAAGAACGATGTCCTCTTTGAAAGCAGATTTGATGAAGAGGCAGAGTTCGTGACAGGCGCAAGTGACGCAGCAAAGGACGGTTGCTTCCTCGCGCGTGGAGCAACGGTTGATGCCGCCACCGACAGCGAAGTGGTTGTGACGAATCCGCAAGCCGATTCCCGTCTTGTTTCGAAGAGCAGCCTCACGGCTGTTGAGGGGATCGAAGAGACGTTCAATTTGAAAGCTCATCTCCGTTTCTATGAAATGGCAGAAGGCAAGAAAGTCGGCATCGCGTTCGGGCTCAAAGACAAGGACGCGAAGCTCAGCGCACCCGGAACCGATGTAACCTTCCTCTATCTCACCAAGTCGGGGACGGATACGAATCAACTTGCGGTCGGTGTCGATAACATCGCCGCAGACGGCGCGGTAACTCCCGTAACGCCTAAGGAAGGTGAGGCAAAAACCTCTCTCGACAAGAGTATAATTAAAGCTGTTGATCCGAGTTATGCGAAATTTACGATTGTCGGAAACAGCGCGACCTCCTTCACCGTCACGGTGTCGTTTGGCAAAAAAGGTTTGGAAAGTGTATTGACATTCGAGAATGTTCACCTCAACGGACGGTTCGCATTCACGCAGACAGGGGACGGCAACGCCAAGTTCGGTATCAAAGGCGATTCTGTCAAACTTACGAGCAGTGCCCTCACCGAGAATGAAGGCGAGAAAGTCACTGCCAACTTCAACGGTGACTATATCGATTACGGCAAGTTCGACGTGCAGTCCAATCTTGCAGCAGCGGGCCAGATGCAGAAGAGACCGACGACCGCGCACGACATCACGGGCATTACCCCCGAAAACGGCAAGGTCGGGTTCTACGGCACGGGCACGAATACCCGCCTCATGTTCAAGAAGCAATATTCCGACTTCGTGTTGCAGTTCGACTATATCTCCGAGACCTATAAACAAAGAGGGGAATCCCTCGTCGAATCCAAGATCTACAACCCGCTCATGATGACGTTCGGTGTGAAGGGCGACGGTTCCATACAAACGCTCGACGCGGGTTACGGCATTGCCATTATCGACGGCAACCCCGGACAGGATCAATGGGGCGGTGAAAGCATCGTCATGTGTCACGCGGCGACCAAATGCGCAAGAGAAGGGTTGAGCGGCGACGCTTATACCAAGGTTCTTTCCACCCTGAAGGTGGCGGAAGGCGGCGAAAGCGATACCACGATTCGTGCGGATACCGGGGCTCTTGCAGGTACATGGTGCGAACCCGATTTCGATCCCGCAGCAGGAGGTTACAGCTTCTACAACAGGACGACCCGCATTAAGCTCGTTGTGCTCAACAACAAGTTCACGGTCTACATCGCTCCCGTCGAGACGGACGGCTCCGTCGGCGATTACAGGGAGGTGCTTACGGGCGTTGTCTCCGATTCGAAAGGATACGTCGGATTTGCGACGGATTCCCCCGCATGGTGCGCGATCGATAACGTCGCCATCACGCCGATCTCCAAGGATGTGGCGATCGCACAGGCCGCCAACCCCGATTACGACGAGACGATCGTTCCCGACATCGCTCCCGCGGATATGGATACGGACATCGCGCCCGCTCCCCTCGACAAGCCTCAACTCACGGTCGACGGCACGAAGGTGAAGTGGCAAGCGTACGAGGAAGGCCTCGTCGCACACTTCCATGTCGTTGTGACGCTCGACGGCGAAACCAAGATCGATAAACTCTATGTCAATCCCGAAGCCGACCTCTCGTCGCTCACCACGCCCGGGACTTACACTGTGAAGGTGACGGTCGTACCCGAAGACCCCGAGTTCCACTTCGAGAGTTCTGCCACCATCACCTATACGGTCGCGGAGCCCGCACCCGAAGAGCCCGAAAACAAGGGCTGCGGCAGTGCGATCGGCGGCTGGGCGGCAGGCGGCATCCTCCTCACGGCGGCAGCGGCGGTGCTCATCGCCCTTCCCCGCAGGAAGAAGAACAAATAACGCATAACAGGTAGCAGTTTTCAGGCGCAACGGTTTCCCTCCGCGCCAAAGCGCGGAGGGAAAGAAAATCCTTTACAGAGGTACGTTATGAAACAGCGCGTAAAAAAGTCGAGAGGGGACGTCATTCTGATGTGGGTGATGTTCGTCATCTTTCTCCTTTACGCTATTTCCATCCTCTTTCCCTTCCTTTGGTGCCTTCTGAATTCCTTTAAGACGACGAAGGATTTCCTCTACAACGTGAACGGCTTCCCCACGAAGTGGACGTTCGCGAACTGGAAGGATAGTTTTACGCTCACCATCGATAACAACGTCACCATCCCGATGATGTATTTGAACAGCGTCATCCTTACGGTCGGCTGTACGTTCTTCTCGCTGTTTTCTTGCTCCGCGACGGCGTATGTGCTCACGAAGTACCGCTTCCCGGGGCGGGGCGCGATCTACACGGCGGCGATTGTCATCATGATGATCCCGACGATGGGCTCCATGGCGGCAATGTACCGCCTGTACAACGACATCGGGCTCATCAATACATACTTCGGTATTTTCATCACGGCGATGGGGGGATTCGGCTCGGGCTTCCTGCTCCTGTACGGGTTCTATCAGAACCTCTCATGGACGTATGCGGAGGCGGCGCAACTCGACGGAGCGGGACATTTCCGCATCTACTTCACCATCATGCTTCCCATGGCGGTGCCCGCGCTCGTCTCGGTGGGCGTGTTGCAGGCGATCGGTTTTTGGAACGACTACTTCACCGTGTACATGTACGCACCCGCCAAGGCGACGATCGCTTACGGGATCCAGCGGATCTCGAGTGAAGCGGGTATCAACATGCCCCGCGTGTTTGCGGCGATGATGCTCTCCATTATCCCCGTCCTCGTGGTATTCGCCTGCTTCCAGAAAGTCATGATGCGCAACCTTTCGGTCGGCGGCATCAAGGGCTGATTTTTCCTCGGAGGAACTATGAAACGACTCTTTCTCTCCCTCGCCGTCACGGCGATCATGGCGTGTTCTTGCGTCGGATGCGTCTTTGGCGGCGGGGGCTCTCCCGATAACAACGACCAAAATAATAACAATAACGGTACGAATATGGATCCTGTTGTAAAGGTCACGAACGAGACGTACGGATCCTTTTGGATGCGCTGTCACGACTATTTAACGATGCCCGTCACCGCGTACAATGCCCTCGCTCCCGAAGCCGTCAGCGGCAATATCTATGCGGACTACAAAGAGGCGGGCGTGAACACTTTGATGGCACTGTACGAAGGGGCTCCCACGAAGGCTTCGCTCGATCTTTGCGAAGAGAACGGGCTTGCCTATCTCGTGCAGAATCCGAATACGACGAACGAAGCGATGATCCGCGGTCAGCTCGCCCATGCCCTCTATCACAACGCGTTTGCGGGCGTGATGCTCTCGGACGAACCGGGGTATACGAGCTTCGAATCGCTCAAAACCTCTGCGGACGTTCTCGATTCCGTCATGCCCGAAGATACGACGGGGAGTTTATGGCACGTCAATCTCTTCCCGACCTATGCGAAGAATTGGCAGCTGTATTACCGTTCTCCCAAGCAGGATCTTCCCGAGGGCATGGAAGATTATCCGTACGAGCAGTACGTTTCGGACTTCCTCCGCGTCTGCAAGCCCAAAGTTCTGAGTTACGATTTCTATCCTTGCAGGAAGGATGAGGGCACCCTCTTGGACGGGTACTTCCAGAATATGGCGATCGTCCGTTCCGCCGCAATGGGGGCGAATATCCCGTTCTGGGTGTATATCCAGACCTGTTCCTTCAACAACAACACCCGTATCCCCAACAAGGCGGATATCCTCTGGCAGGTGAATACCGCCCTTTCTTACGGGGCGAAGGGCATCCAATACTTCACGGGCGTTGTGGCAAGGAATGCGGGCGGCGAAAAGTTCGACGGCGCGATGTTCGATTTGAGCGGCAACCGCACCGCAGTGTATGAGTACGTGAAGGCGGCAAACAAGCAGATCGCCGCCGTCGACGAAGTGCTCATGTGCTCCAAGAGCAAGGGCGTTGTCGTTTGCGGCACTTCCCCTTGGGAAGTTTGCGGCATTCCCGAAACGGATCGACTCACAACATACGGCGAGCTCGCTTCCGCCGAGGCGGGGCATTCCCTCGTCGGGTGCTTTGACTTCAACGGCAAAACCGCCCTGTATGTTACCGATAACTCGGTGACGGAAGGGGATACGGTTTCGCTCAACTTCACTTCCTCCGTGAAAGGATATACCGTCGTGAAGGGAGTAAAAACGGCGTTTGAGGGAGAAACGCTCACTCTCACGCCCGAGGCAGGCGAGGGCATCCTCGTCGTCATCGAATAAGGAGAATCATGAAAAAAATCTTGTGTACGGCGATCGCCGCGCTCGCGCTTTCCGTCTGCGTTCCCTTTGCGGGGACGCAGGCTTCCGCTGCGGAGAAACTTCCCGATTTTACGGACGATTTCGAGAGCTACACCGTCGACGGTTCGTGGATCGAAAACAACACGCAGATCACCGAAAAGTGGGATAACAATGTGTTCCGCGGGGGTTCCGCCCTCGGCATGGATTCGCATATCCGCGAGGTCGGCAAGATCGAATACGAAAACGGGACGAACGAAAACAAAGTCCTGCATCTCAAAAATACCATCGGCGCGAATACCTTCTTCTACATGGGTCCCGGCGGGGATTACCGCGTGAAGAACTTCACCGCCTCTTTCAGGCTGAAATTCCTCGTGGATGACGTTCCCGAAAAGAGTTGGGTGGGGCTTTCCTTCCGCAAGAAGGCGAGCTCGCACTACACGGGCACCAACAACCTGCTCTTCACCGTCCAGCGCGAAAAGGCGGGGAACGGCGTTGCGGGCGTGGGTTATGCCGTATTCAACGGCGGCGAAGCCAATCCGCTCGGCGAGATCCAAAGCACATACGGCGAAAAGCTGACGATCGAGTCCGAGCCCTACACCGTCCCGAGCGCACAGCCCGAGCAGGATATGCCTTGGATCACCTATTCGCTCAAAGCGGACGGCAATCACTATACGATCTCCGTCGACGGACATACCGTATACGATTGCACCTTCGATATCCCGAGCTACGATTATTACGGCTTTTTGAGCCTCAACTGCTGTACTTCCAACATCCTTGTGGATGATTTCCACTTGCAGATCGACGATACCGAACTCCCGCCCACCATCGTTCCGCTTGCGACCCCCGTCGTCCGTATCAACGAGGAGAAGAACAGGCTCGAATGGGATATCATCGACGGGGCGAGGGAATATGTCGTCGACTTCGGCGGCGAGGACAACGTCAAGAGCGTGCTCACCAACTTCTGTTCCCTCGAAAAACTCCAACCGGGGACGTACACCATCACGGTGACGGCAGTCCCCGAAGACACCTTCCTTATGAAGAGCAGCGAACCCTCCGCGCCCGTTACCTACACCAAGGCAGGGGCGGAAGAGGGGAAGAAAGGCGGCTGTAATTCCGTTGTCGGCGGCGCGGTCGGCGCGGTCGGCGGACTTGCGGCGTTGGCGGTCCTCATCCGCAGAAAGCGCAAATGAGACGCTTCTTCGCGGCGGCAGTCGCGCTCTTGCTTCTCGTCCCGCTTGCAGGCTGTGCCAAGAAGGGACCTTCCCTCGAGAGTACGGTGGATTTCGTGCTCGAAGTCGAGGCGGGGCGAGAAGTTAAAATTTTGCAACTTTCCGATATCCAGATCATCGATTCTTCCCAGCAAAGAGTGCAGGGCACCCTCCCCGAGGCCTCGGTGAAGAATTGGGCTCCCGAACGCCTTCCCGAGCTCGCGTGGAAATACACCCGCAAGGCGGTGGAGGCGGCGAAGCCCGATCTCATCGTGCTCTCGGGCGATAATGTCTATGGGAGATTCGACGACAGCGGCGCCATGCTCGACGCGCTCATCGCCGAGATGGAGAGCTACAACACTCCGTGGACGTTCGTATTCGGCAATCACGATAACGAGACGGCACTCGGCGTGGAGGAGACGGTCAGGCGTTACCAAGCCGCCCCGCACTGCCTCTTCAAGCGGGGTCCCGTCGAGACGGTCGACGGCGAAGAATATCTCTCCGTTGAGGGGAACGGCAACTTCACGATCGGCATCACGCAGGGCGGGGAGCTCACCGAAGTTCTCTACCTCATGGACAGCAACGGGCATACCGATTCCGACCGCGATCAGAACATGTATTCGACCGCGGGGCTGAAAGAGAAGCAGATCGCTTGGTTCGAGGAGACGGCGGAAAAGCTCAAAACGCTGTATGGGGAAAACCCCAAGTCGATCGGGTTCTTCCATCATCCCGTGCGTGCCGTCGGCGACGGGCTCCAACAGTACGGCTACGTCTCCTTTGTGCACGGGTTCGCTTCCGCCGACCCTACCGCTTCCTTCCGCCCCGTCGTCATTCCCGAAAACGACAGCGGGGACAGCGGTTCGTTGCACAAGGATCCGCTCACCTATATCGATGAGGAGTACGCCTTCCACGCCCTCTTGAAAGAGTACGGGTGCGAGGGGTGGTTCTTCGGACACGAACACGAGGACAACGCGAGCGTAACTTTCGACGGCGTGCGGTATACCTTCGGGTTGAAGTCGAGCCTGTACGATAGCTTCTATGCGGGAGAGATCGGCGGGACGCTCATCACCGTCGGGAACGGGCTCCGCGTCGAACAGATCGTTTGCGCATAGCTTTGCGCGGGTAGTTGTGTTATTTGGTTGATTTTTCGGGGCGGGGCTGTTATAATGGGGGCAAAAAGAGTACAATTCGGCAAAGATCCCTCAAAAAGGGCGGATTTCTTCGTTGAGATCGCGGGGGAAGAGCCCGTCCGCGTCTTGCAGGTGACCGATACGCAGATCATCAATTCCAAGGGGTGCCGCTATGAAGGCAGGCTCTCCGCGGAGGAGATGAAAAAGTGGGCACCCGAAAACGTCGGCGTTCGCATGACGCGCTATCTCGACGAGGCAGTCGGAAAAGCGAAGCCCGACCTCATCGTCCATACGGGCGATTTCGTCTATGGGGAATTCGACGACAGCGGCGAGATGCTTGCCCTTCACATCGCCCTCATGGAGAAATACGGGGTCCCGTGGACGCTCGCGCTCGGCAATCACGAGCGGGAGAGCAAAATCGGGGAGAGGGGGATCGCCGATGCCCTCCAAGCCGCGCCGCATTGCCTCTTTCGCGCGGGAGATACGGAGGGGTGCGGAAATTTCACCGTGCTCGTCCGCCGAGGCGGGAAGGATATCGCCGTCTTGTATGTGCTCGATTCGGGCTATTGGACGGAGGAAAAGCCGCACGGGATCTTCCCTCGGCAACGGGAATGGCTGGAAAGAAAAGCGCGGAATTTCGGAGGCCTTCCCGCGTTCGCCTTCTTCCATATCCCGCCCGCGGCGATCGTAACCGAGGCGGAAAAGTACGGTCTTTCTTCCGATTTCCGCCCGTTTGAACTCTCGGGCAAAGGCACGTTCGGCGGGTGGGGGGAGCCCGTGCGCCCTTCGATGTGCGTCGATCGGGACGGAGGGCTCATGGAGCTCTTCCGAAAGATCGGTGTCGTCGGCGTATTCACGGGGCATTTTCACAAGGTGAATACAAGCCTTCTATGCGGCCCCGTCCGCGTGACGGTCGGCTATAAAACGGGGGAATACGATACCCATGCAAAGGAACGGCTCGGGGGGACCCTTCTCACCTTCCCCGATGAGGGGGAAGAGGGGTTCGCCGTCCGCCCCGTTCCCGTCTGTTTTCGGGAGGATTGAAATGCAGGCACAGGCAAAGAACCAAACCTATCTTCGCATGAAGAACAAGGGCGAGATCGTCGCCCTTCTCCGCGAGCAGAGCCGTTCCTATTCGGATATCGCCCGCGTCCTCAATCTCTCCAACACGGCGGTCGGCAAGATCGCCTACGATCTCATCGAAAAGGGGCTCGTCAAACGGGAAAACGAGACGAAAGGAAGAGGCGGCATCACCCTCAGCATCAACGGGGATTTCGGATATGTGCTCGTCGTCGACCTCTCGGGCAAGGACTTGAAGGTCTGCGCCGCCGATTTCAAGAGCAAGATCCTGCTCCGCCGCAGTATTCCCGATGTGTTCAGCTTCGGCATGAGCAACTTCGAAAACATCATCGAGACAATGCAGAGCATGATCCGAAGCGAGGAGCTGAAAGACCGAAAGCTGTGCTGTATCACCGTCGCGACCCCCGGGCAGCTCAACGATACGGGCGAATTTTTGCTCAATCCCCGCTTCCGCGGCTTCGAAAATATCTCCATCTCCAAGGTGATGAAGGAAAAATTCGGCTGCGACGTGGTGGTGAAGAACGACGTCAACCTCGCCATGGCGGGGGAAAAGGCGTACGGCACCGCCCTCTGCAACGCGAAAAACGCCCTCATGCTCCATGTCGATGTCGGCATGGGTGCCGCGCTCCTTCTGAACGGCAAAGTGTATGAAGGGAGCCACGGCTTTGCGGGCGAGATCGGGTTCTTCAAACTCAACGCCTTTTCTTCCGATCCCGACAATATCGACAATCTCTCCTACTCCAACCTCTTCGACAGCGTCTCGCTGTATTCCACCCTCACGCTCCTTCGGCGGGAAGTGAAGAGGGGGGCGGAAGGCTACCTTGCGGACGCTCTCAAACGGGAGGGAGTGCTTCCCGAAGAGCTCTCGCTCGCGACCATGATCGAGGCGTACCGTGCGCGGGATCCGCTCACACGCAAGATCGTGAACGCCTCGGGAAGGGTGATCGGGACGGTCGCCGCCAACCTTGCGGAATTCCTCGATGTGGATACCGTCCTTCTCAACGGTGCGGTCATCGAGCTCGGGGACGCTTTCCTCGATGTCGTGTCGTCCTATGCCAAAAAGCAGGTGCGCTATTCGAGCCTCACCAAGGACGCTACGATGATGGGTGCGGTGGATATCGCCCTCACACAGGCGTTTCTCAACAACTTTTAGGTGACAGAATGACGACTTCGGAGCTTTGCGAGCGCGAGCTCGCCTCTTACCTTTGCAGAATGACGGGCTCGGCGGGAGACATCGAACTCTTCCACGGCATCGATCCTTCTCCTTTCGACGAACATTATATCATCGACGTAAAAGAGGGGAAGGGGAGCATCCGCGCCAACCGTCCCCGCGCTCTTTTGTTGGGCGTATACGATTTCTTGCGGCGGTGCGGCTGCCGCTTTCTTCGCCCCGGGAAGGACGGGGAGATCGTCCCTTCCCGCACTCTCTCTTCTCTCACCGTGCAGGCGGATGTAACGCCCGCCAACCGTCACCGCGGCATCGCGATCGAGGGGGCGGTCTCGCTCGAAAACGTGCTCGAACTCATCGAATGGGCACCCAAGGCGGGCTTTAATTCCTATTTCATCCAATTTCGGAACGCATTCACTTTCTTCGACCGCTGGTATTCCCATCAGGGGAACGACGCGCTCTCTCCCGAGCCCTTCTCGGAAGAGGACAGTGCGGACTTCGTGCGCCGTATCGTGCAAGCCATCAAGGAGCGCGATATGATCTACCATGCCGTCGGGCACGGTTGGACGGCGGCTTGCGTCGGGGCAGACGTGAACAGTTGGAGCAGTTTCAAGGGGGAATTGGACGAAGAGAAGCGGGAAATGCTCGCAAGCGTGGGCGGCAAACGGGGGTTCTTCAAGGATATTCCCATGAATACCCACCTCTGCTATTCTAACCCCGCCGTGCGGAGAAAGCTCGCCGAGGAGGTCGTCTGCTACGCCGAAGCGCACCCCGAAGTGGATGTTCTGCACTTCTGGCTCGCGGACGATTCCAACAACGTTTGCGAATGCGAGGCGTGCGGGAAAAAGCCCCTCGCCGATTGGTATGTGGAAATTCTCAACGAGATCGACGCTCGCCTCACCGCGAAGGGGATCCCGACCAAGATCTGTTTCCTCGTCTATCTCGACTTATATTGGGCGCCCGAAAAGGCACGGATCAAAAACGAAGATCGCTTCATCATGATGTTCGCGCCCATCTTCCGCACCTATTCGCAGTCCTTCGACGAGACGCGTCCCGCCGAACTTCTGCCGTATCGGAAGAACAGCGTCGTCTATCCCGATTCCGCCGCCGTGTATTTGCGCCTTCTCGGCGAATGGAAGAAGATCTTCCGCGGCGACGCGTTCGATTTCGACTATCACCTGATGTGGGACATCAACCGCGATCTCGGCGGGGAAGTCGTCGCGAGCGTGCTCTACCGCGATATCCGCGCCCTGCCCGCGCTCGGCTTCAACGGCTTCATCAGCTGCCAGATCCAACGGGCGTTCTACCCCAACGGGCTCGCCTTCTACGCGCTCGGCCGCGCCCTCTTCGACGGGGAAGTCTCTTTTGAAGAGGTGCGGAAGGAGTACTACGAGGGGGCGTTCGGCAAAGATGCCGCGTTCGCGGAGAACCTGTATGCGGCGATCGGGCGGGCGGTCCCGTTCCCCGCCGTAAAGGAGGGGGCGGAAGGGCTCCTCTCCTGTGTTGCCGAGGCGGAAGAGCTCATCGGGAAAGAACTAAATTGCTTCCCCGTCTGCGAAGAGGACGGGACGAGGAAGGAGAGCCTTGCCGTTCTGCGCTTTGCCGCGGAGAACGCCCTTCGGCTCGCAAACGTTCTGAAATTGAAACTTTCGGGGGCGGAAAAGACCGCCGTCGCCGAGGCGGACCGCGAACGCAAAGACTTTTTCAACCGCAACGAACTTCGGTTCCAGCGGTATGCCGATGGATTTTACGTCAACCTGATCGTCGACGGGCTCGTCGAGTCCAAAGATGTCGGGATCTATTCGGAGTGAACGATGATGCAGTGGATCGCTTGTCCCGAGGCGGACGGCTTCGGGTATGTGGAATACCTCGCCTTTTTCGAAAAGCCCGAAGGGGCATGCACGCTCTTCTTCTCCGCCGATCGCGTCGCCGCGGTCTATGTGAACGGGGAACTCGCCCTGCCCGCGCACTACGCCGATTACCCCTTCTACAAGTGCGTCGACAGGGCGGAAATTACTTCCCTTCTGCACGAGGGGGAGAACGAACTCACCGTCCTTGCCTATCACCCTCGGGCGGACTATGCCGCCTCCCGCGTCGTCTTTTCGGGGATCGCCTTCGAGATCGTATCGGAGGGAAAACGCGTGCTCTCCTCTTCGAAGGAGACCCTTTGCCGCGTCTCTCCCCGCTATAAAGAAGGAAGCTCGGTAACGCCGCAGATCGGGCTGGGGTTTGTGTGCGATTTCGGGGCGGAAGAGACGGAATTTGTCCCTGCGAAGGAGATCTTCCCTAAGGTCAAAGAAGTCCTTCGCCCCGTTCCCCGCCCCGCACTGATCGGTGCCGCGAAGGGCACAATTTTTGCGCAGGGGATCTTCCGCTACCGCGGCGGAGAGACGGCGGCGGAGCAGGTGCAGCGGGCATGGCTCTCCACCGAACGATTTTCGAAAATCGCAAGATGGGGTGCGAAAAACTCCGTAAAATTCGCCTCGAAAGGGGGGAGCGGGGTGTTCGTTATCGTCGAGCTCGATCGGGAGGCGGCGGGCTATCCGTCCCTTCTTGTCACCGTCAAAAAGCCCTGCCGCGCCGTCCTCGTCTGGGGGGAACATCTCTCCGATCTTCGTATCCGTTCGGCGGTCGGCGGAAGGAACTTCGCAACGGAGCTGTATCTCTCGGCGGGGGTCAACGAACTTGACGACAGGATCCACCGCATCGGGTGCAGGTATTTGGGACTCTTCGTCGAGGAGAGCCGCTTCGAACTTTCCCGCCTTACGGTGGAGCGGGACGAATATCCCTTCCGCGACATTGAATATTCCTTCGATGATCGGCTCCTGAAAGAGATCTTCGAGGCGGGCAAACGCACCCTTCGGCTGTGTGCGCACGAGCACTACGAGGACTGCCCTTGGCGGGAACAGGCCCTCTACGGAATGGACTCGTTGAGCCAGATGCTGTACGGCTATTCCGCCTTCGGCGAGTACGAATTTCCCCGCTTCAACCTGCGCCTCATCGCCTATTCGCTGGGAGGCGACGGGCTCATCGAACTGTGCCCGCCCGCCCGCGCCTCCATCACCATCCCGTCCTTTTCGGCATATTTCCTGCTCGCGATCGCCGCGAACGCCGAAGCGGACTTTCAAGTGGATTTCGTCCTCGAAATGCTGCCCTATGCGGAGCGCATTCTCGAAACGTTCATCGCCCGCACGGGGGAGCATGGCATATCGACTTTTCCCGAGCCGCGCTATTGGAACTTCCACGAATGGTCGGACGGGCTGGACGGCGGGCTCATCTTCCGCACCGAGGCGATCGAGCCTTCCTACGACGGCCCGCTCACCGCGCTCGTTTTTCGGGCGGCGGAGAAGATCGCCGCGCTCGAAGAGAGGGTGGGAAGAACGGAGCAAAAGGAACGTTTCCTTGAATATTCCCGCCGCCTTGCGGATACCCTCGGATCCTTCTACGACCCTCAAAAGGGGCTGTACGCTTCCTATCAAAAGGACGGAAAGAAAGAGGGCTACCACTGCTACACGCAGTCCCTCTTCCTGCTCACGGGTCAAGTTCCCAAAGAGCGGCATCCGAAAATTTGCAGGGAATTGGAATCGCCGAAAAATGCCGTAAAGGAGACGACGGGGGTGATGTTCGTGAAGTACGACGCGCTCCTTCTCGCCCGCGGCGAGGCGGAAAAGGAGTTCATTCTCGAAGATATTTGCCGCGTGTTCGGGAAGATGCTCTTCCGCGGAACGGATACCCTTTGGGAGACCGAAAAGGGGGAAGCCGACTTCGAGGACGCGGGAAGTCTGTGCCACGGTTGGTCGGCGGTCGCTTGCCGCATTTTGCCTATGTTGGGTGCGGCAAAGAGGAAATAAATGAAATTTCACGGATATTTTCGCGACGGTGCGATCGTTCAGCGCGGCGTGCCCGTCACGGTCGTCGGCTATGCCGAAGGAGAGGTACACTGCCGCCTTCATGGGGAAGGGTATCATGTTGAAGAGAACGTCGTCCCGAAAGGCGGCGTTTTTCGCATGACCTTCCCGCCCGTCACCGATACGGCGCACGAATACGTCCTCTCCGCCCGATGCGATGGGGAAGAGATCGCCGTCCGCATCCGATTCGGCGACGTGTATCTCGCCGCGGGGCAGTCCAACATGAGCTATTCGCTCGGTTCCGTCGAGGAGAGCGAAACATGGTTGAAGCGAGCGTCCGATCTTCCCGTCTCCGTGCTCGAACTCGCCGAGCCGCCCTTCCGTTCCTTGGAAGAGCTCACCCGCCCCTTCGCGCCGCAGTCCGATCTCGCCCGCGAATATACATGGAAAACGGGAGAAGAACTGCTCGGCTGTTCGGCTCTGGCGGCGATCGCGGCGACCCTTCTTTCCGAGCGGAATCATGTCCCCGTCGGCTTCGTGCAGACGGCGATGGGGGGATTGAGCATCGAGGCATACCTTCGCCGCGAGGACGTGGAAAGAGACCCCGAACTCGTTTCGTTTTTGAAGCGGGTCGGCAGGTTCCAAAATAAAGAGGAATACAACCGCGCGGGGGAGAGGAACTATTCCCAGCTTTCGGGCGTTTGGAACGAGAAGATCGCCCCCCTCAAAGAGGTTCCCTTTGCGGGCGTTGTTTGGCTTCTCGGGGAGAGTTCGGCATGGGATTTTCCCTTCGCGCAGATGTTCGGGCGGGAGATGAAACTTCTCATCGGGGCGTTGGAAGAGACGTTCGGGGAGATCCCCGTCTCCCTCGTGCACATCGCGCCCGAGTATTACCCCTACGGCGACGGTTTCGGTTATCTCTATATCAACGAGGCCTTAACGGCGGCGGAGAAGTTCGGCAGGCGCGTCGTCTCTGTTCCCGTCTACGATATCGAACCCCGTTGGCTCAAAACGGACGGGGAACTGTACTATCATCCCATCCACCCCGTCAACAAGGCCCCGATCGCTTTGCGTATCGCCGACGCTCTCTGCGGCGGCGCCTTCCCCGCGATCAAGGAAGTGCATTGCGAAAGGGGGAAGGCGGTCTGTATTCTTCAAAATGTTAAAGAGGGGATGAAGGAAGGGGAAGCGAACGGCTTCACCCTTGCGGGCGAAAACGGCAAATATTACCCCGCGCGGGCGAAGGTTGTCGCGCCCGATAGGATCGAAGTATCTTCCGAGGACGTGCCGAATCCCCGCGCGTTGACGTATGCCTTTTTGCAATATCAGGACTTCTGCAACGGAAGGAGAAAGGACGGCGCACCCCTTCTTCCCTATCGCACCGATCGGGAACCCGTCGATGACAAATACTGCTTCACCCCCGCGTATACCGTGACGGGGGCGGCGGAAGTGTACGAGAACTGTTTCGGATGGCAGGTCGGCACCTGCCGCAAACGCAAAGTTTGGGAGAAGGGGAATATCTACGACGGGGGCGACGTGCAAATTTCCGTCGGGAAAGAGGGGGTCGTCTGCCGTGCAACGCCGAATGCGGAGAGCTATTTCCTCTTCGGCATCTCCCCCGCGATCTGCCTTTCGGGGCACAAAAATCACATCGCCGATTACGCCTTTTGGAACCTTTCGCTTCAAGCGGACCGTGAGGCGGAATTTCTCGGCGTTGTCGTCCGCGCCGCCTCGGGCGAAGTGTTCCGCTTCGATTTGTTCGACGGGAAGGAGAAGGTGAGCGCGTTGCCGCTCGGGAAGGAGGAAAGGAGAGTCGCCGTCTCCCTCAAAACGGGGGAGAGAGGGGACCTCGCGCCCGTGCGCTTTTCGAAGAAACTGCGGAAGAGTTTTGTGCAGGCGGAATTTTTGTTCCGCGCGAAGGAGCCCGCCACCGTGACCCTCTCCCGCCTTTCCCTCTCCGATACCAACCGCTCCGTTCCCGTCCTGCGGACGGAGGGCGCGGCGCAAACGTCCCCCAACCGCGCAGACACCGTCCTCCCCACTTGATAGCCTTATTCCTCGCTTCCCCCTCTGGGGGAAGTGTCCCGCAGGGACAAAGGGGGTTGGAGTGTACGAACTGCTATATAATTACGTCATTCCGAGCCGTCCCTGCGGTGCCTTTGCGCAGGGACGAGTCGCCCCGCCTTATTCTGTTTCTTCCTTGGGCGGCACGAGCGCGTCCTTGCGCGAAGTAGGA
>CANPWF010000017.1 GCA_947581885.1 uncultured Clostridia bacterium | reverse complement strand
ACGAGCCGTAAGGCGAAGTAGCGGAGCGCAGCGGAGTCGAAGGATCTCGCCCAACTCCATACGTACATGTGTGTTGGAAGCCGTGCGAGATTTCTCGACTGCGCTCGAAATGAGGTGAGGGCGGGGCCGAGGAGAAAAAGGAAAATCCGACCGTCGAAGCGGTCGGATTATAATGATATTTGTTGGAATTGTCTTTTCCAAATCCCTTTATTCTTCCGAGGAAGGCTGTGCGGGTTCGGGGTTTTCGGGGACTTCGACGGGAAGTTCCGAAGAGTCCTCGCGGGCTTCCTCTTTCACAGGCTGAGGATACTTGTGGCAGGCGACGAAGTGGCCGTTTCCGTAATCGACAAACGCGGGCGCGACTTCCTTGCAAATCTCCATACATTCGCGGCAACGGGTGTGGAATTTGCACCCCTTGGGCGGGTCGGCGGGCGACGGGATATCCCCTTCGAGAATGATGCGGTTCATCTTCACGTCGGGGTCGGGCACGGGCACGGCGGAGAACAGTGCCTCGGTGTAAGGGTGCATCGGATTATCGAACAAATCGTCCTTCTTGCCGTATTCCACCATGCTCCCGAGGTACATCACTCCCACTTCGTCGGAGATATGTTCGACGACGGAAAGGTCGTGCGAGATGAAGATATAGGCGAGATTGTCCCTCTCCTGCAAGTCCTTGAAGAGGTTGATGACTTGCGCCTGAATGGAGACATCGAGCGCGGAGACGGGCTCGTCGCAAATGACGAGCTTGGGACGGAGCGCGAGGGCCTTTGCAATGCAGATCCTCTGCCGCTGTCCGCCCGAGAACTCATGCGGATACCGCTTGAAATAGTGGGGCTGCAAGCCGCATTTCTGCATGACATCGACGATATAATCTTTGTACTCGCTCGGGGGGACGATGTGGTGCACGCGCACCGCTTCGCCGATGATCTCGCCCACGGGAAGGCGGGGAGAGAGGGAGGAATACGGGTCCTGAAAGATCATCTGGAAGTTGGGGCGTTCCCTGCGGAGGGCTTCCCCTTTGAGTTTGGAGATATCCCTCCCCTCGAAGATGATCTGCCCGCCCGTCACGTCGTACAGGCGGAGAATGGTCCTGCCCATCGTCGTCTTGCCGCAGCCCGATTCGCCGACGATGCCCACCGTCTTGCCCCGTTTTAAGTCGAACGAGACACCGTCCACCGCCTTCAAATAGCGGCGGCTCTTCTCGGAAAATCCCTTTCCGATCCGAAAGTACTTTTTGAGATCCTTGACTTGAAGGAGAACGTCGCCCGCGGGGGCGGTGATTTCGTCGCTCATTTCTTCTCCTCCGTTTCAGGTTTTTTGCCGCGTTTCCCCTTCGCGGGGACTTTTTCTACGGGTTTTTCCGCCTCTTCGTGCTCGCGCATGATCTCCTCCGCACGCCAGCAAGCGGCGAAGTGCGTCTCGGAGAGCTGCACCGTGGCGGGATAGTCCCCCGCGCATTTCTCGCAGGCGCGGTCGCACCGATCGCGGAAATAGCAATACGAGGGCATATTGACGGGGTTGGGCACGTTGCCGGGGATACTATAAAGCCTGTCTACCTTCTTCCGAACGACGGGCTTGCTCTTCTGCAACCCGATGGTGTAGGGGTGAACGGGATTCTTGAAGATCTCCTCCACCGTCCCCTTTTCGACGACCCGCCCCGCGTACATGACGACGACGTAGTCCACCATCTCGGCGATCACGCCCAAGTCGTGCGTGATGAGCATGATACTGCCCGACATCTTCTTCTTGACGGCGCGAAGCAGATCGAGGATCTGCGCCTGAATGGTAACGTCGAGCGCGGTCGTGGGCTCATCGGCGATGATGAGCTTGGGGTTGCAGGAAAGTGCCATTGCGATCATGACCCTCTGCCGCATCCCGCCCGAGAGTTCATGCGGGTAGCTCTTGTACACGTGTTCGGGCATGGCGATCCCGACGAGTTCGAGCATTTCGATGCTCCTTCTCTTCGCGTACTCCTTGTCCGCGCCGTTGACGTGCAGAAGCGTGACTTCGTCGAGCTGATAGCCCACGGTGAACACGGGGTTGAGGCTGGTCATCGGCTCCTGAAAAATCATGGCGATCTCTCTGCCGCGGATGGAAGTCATCCCCGACACGGGCATCTTGGCGATGTCGTACACTTCCTCGTGCTCTTCGAATTTGGTCACCGTTTTGGGCTTTCCGCTCTTGGTGAGAACGGGCTCCATGACGGGTTCGCCGTTTTCGTCCAAGACGGGTTCGCCGTTTTCGTCGCGCACCTTCTTCATCAACGTCTCGGTGCCGACGGGCGTGCGGACGGTGGTGCGGAAGCGGATGCTCCCGTCCACGATCTGCCCCTGCGGGCCCTGCACGAGCTGCATGAGCGAGAGGCTTGTCACCGATTTGCCGCAGCCGCTCTCCCCCACCACGCCGACGGTGGTGCCTTCGGGGATATCGAACGAAACGCCGTCTACCGCTTTGGAGACCCCGGCATCGGTGAAGAAATACGTTTTCAGGTTTTCGAATTCGACGATGTTCTTCTCATCGCGCATCTGCGTAACGTAATCCTCGCGCTTATAGGAAGCCCTCTTCTTTTGCAGGCTCCGAATGGTTTTGCGATTGTTTTTGGCGATGAGGCGCGACTCTTTCGCCGTGATGTAATGACGGTCTTTGCCCTGTTTCATGTTATCTCCTCGATCTCGGGTCGAAGGCGTCGCGCAGACCGTCACCGACAAAGTTGAAGGCGAGCACCGCAAGCACAATGCAAACGCCGGGGGAGATCCAAAGGTTCGGATAGTTGTTGAGTGCGTTCTCGTTGGCGGCGGCGTTGATCATGTTGCCCCACGTTGCGTACGCGCTCGGAATGCCGATGCCGAGATACCCGAGCGTCGCCTCGGTGAGGATGATGCCGCCGAGCCCCAATGTCATCGACACGATGAGCTGCGGCATGACGTTGGGGATCAAATGCTTGAAGATCTTCCGCCATACGGGTAGCCCGCTCGCCTCCGCGCTGATCATGAATTCCTGCTCGCGGAGGGATAGGATCTGCCCGCGCACGAGCCTCGCGGTGCCCGCCCAGCCGAAGAGGGTGAGCATCGCCATCATGATATATAGCTTCGGCGCGTCGTAGATGTCGTTCGCCTCCAACGAAACGCCCACGATCATGAGCATCGGCATGGTCGGCACGCATTGGAAGATATCCACGATACGCATGATGAGGTTATCCACCCATTTGCCGAAATACCCCGCGATACCGCCCAAGATCACGCCGAGCACCGTCTCCAAGATGATGACGACGAAGCCGAGCGTGAGCGAGATGCGCCCCCCGTACATGAGGCGGGAGAACACGTCGAAGCCCTTGTCGTCGGTGCCGAGAAGGTGGTTCCATGACGGCGGGCGATAGTTCGTCGGCGTTTGGTAGGAGATGATATACACCGTCTGCTCGGTCGCCTCGCCCGTATCGGGGTCGATGACGGTGATCGTGGATTCCTTGATGTTCTCTTCGCGGACGGAAGTCGTCTCGTCGATCTCCTGTTCTTCCCAAACGAAGGGAAGCCCCTGAAAGAGCGGACCGAGGAAGGAGAAGAGAAACAAGACGATGAGGATGACGAGCCCCGTCACCGAGAGTTTGGAGCGGAAGAACCGCTTCAACACAAGGCGCATGGGCGAGAGCGTGCGGCTCGTCGCCTCTTCCATCTCGCTCATCTCGGGAAGAACTTCGTTTTCCGGCTCCATCTCGGAAAGAACGCTGTTTTCCGACCCCATATCGGCATTTTCGTCCTGCGTGCTTTGAAGTTCGGGCAGCAGGTCTTTTTCTTTTTCGTCCATACCGCCCTCCTTACGTAAGTTTGACGCGCGGATCGACGACCGCGTACATTAAATCGCTCAGTAGCGTTCCGATGACCGTCATCACCGCGAGGAACATGTTGTACCCCATGATGAAGGGAACGTCGGCAACGATGAGTGCGTCGTAAGCCTGTTTACCGATCCCGGGGATGGCGAACACCGTCTCCGTGATCATTGCCCCGCCGAAGAGGGAGGGAAGGATCCCCGCCATCATGGTGATGAGCGGGATCATCGTATTGCGGAAAGCGTGCTTGTAGATGACGCTCCGCTCCGAAAGTCCCTTCGCCCGCGCCGTGCGGATATAGTCGGAATTGAGAACTTCGAGGGTATTCGTCCGCGTATAGCGCATCAACGACCCAACCGAGAGCACGACGAGCACGAACATCGGAAGAACCATGTGCCAGAGTACGTTCCCGAACACGACGATGCCCGAAGTCCCGGGGGCGAGCGCGTCCTTCAAGCCGCCGACGGGGAACCAACCGAGCTTCACCGCGAATACGCGGATGACGAGCGCGGCGAGGAAGAAGGTGGGAAGGGAGATCCCGATCATGACGAGGATGGTGACGGTGTAGTCGATGACCCCGTACTGATTGACCGCCGCCTTGATCCCGAGCGGAATGGCGATGGCGAATTCGAGAATGGTCGCCACAAACGCGATGGCAAAGGAGATGCCCATGTGCTGCATGATGACGTCTTCCACCGGGCGTTTATACTTGAACGACATGCCCATCTCGCCGCGAAGGAGATTGAAAAGCCATGTGAAGTACCCGCCGAAGAGCGCGCCGAGCTTGTTCCAGAACGTTGCCGCCTTGTAGTTCGCCGAGCCCGTCACCTTGTGGCCGCGCGTCGAAAGGAAGGTGAGCGCACCGTTTTCGACGGTGCACGTCCCTTCGTCGAGGACTTCCGTCTTTTTGACGAGGGTGAGATCCCCTTCCTCTCCCGAGCCCTCTTCCCCTTCCGTCTCCGTAGAGGTAAGTTCGCTCGAAAGCACCTGCTGGATGGAGTAAGTAACGCCGTTATCCGTCTCTTTGAGGATGAGGTGGAAATCCCCCGATTCGTAGTCGCCCGCGAACCATTCCGCGTCGTCGACGTAGCCCTCTTGATAGTTTTCGTACGTCTCGACCTTGGTGTTCTTGCGAAGAGAAAGCTCGCCCACCTTTTCGTCGTCGGAGGCGATGTTGATATCGAGGAAGGCATCGGGCATGTTGAGCCCGTACAGCTCCTTGATGCGGTCGACATCCGTCTGCGTCATCGTTCCCTGTGCAAGGGCACTTTGGAACGTCTGATCGACGTAGTCGGTGGGCATCATGCGGGAGAGCCCGTAGATAATGACGGACACACCGAGCAAGATGAGAACGGCGTACAGAAGCCGTTTGATGATGTATTTGAGTGTTGTCATGATGTCTTTGGAAGGGCCGCGCCGCGGCAAACCGAACGGAGCGCGTCCGCCCGCAAGGGGCGGGCGCGTCCTGCTTTCTTATAGATAGTTGACTTCCCAGATGCGGGCGAAGAGGCCGTTGTAGGCACCCAAGTCGTCGTGCGGCGTTAAGGAAGCGGGGTCGATGACGGAATTGTCGTAGGCGAACACGTCGCTCCTTTGGTAGAGCGGGAACTCCACGGCGAGCTCCATGACCTTGTCGAGTGCCTGCGCGTAGATGGGTTTACGGACCGCTTGATCTTCCGATTCCCTGCCTCTGTCGATGAGGTTGCTGAGTTCCCCGACGATCCTCAACTCGTAGTCGTACTTGTTGTTGGCATTCTTTAAGATCTGCGGATAGCCCCAGTTATTGACGCTCGTCGCCTTGGAATCCTTGTGATAGACCTGATACATATCGGGGTCTACCGTCGACGACCAAGCCGCCGCCCACACTTCGAGCTTGCCCGTGACGAGGTCGGAAAGAGCCGTCTGCGACTGCACGACCTTGACGTTGAACCCGTGATCGTTAAGGAGCTTCGCCGCCTTGATGAACATGGAATAGGCGGGGTGATCGGTGGAGCCGCCTGCGATGGTGAATTTGAAGGTAAGATCACTCCCCGTATTCCAGTTGCCGTCCGAATCTTTATAATATCCCGCTTCTCCGAGCAGTGTATCGATTTTTCCGCCCGTGGGATCGTAAGAGTAGTCGGGCTCGTTTGACAAAGGTCCTTGAGGTTTATAGATTGGCGCATTTTCGGGATATGCCCAATTCGCCTTCGTCATCGGGCGGTTGATGGATTCGGCAATGTCGGGCGTGTAGTAATCGTTGAAGATGCCCTTCGTATCCATCGCCGAAATAATCGCGCGGCGGATATGGATATCTTCCACAAAACGGGGGTTGATGCCGACATAGCCGTACCCTGCCGTCTTGACGGGCTCATAGGCGATACTCCGCTCTTGGAGTTGTTTGATCTTATCCTTGGAAGCACTCGGCTCGCCGTACAGAATTTCCCCGCTCACGAGGGAGTTGATGACCTGATCGGTGGCGACGACCTTGTACCAAAGGTACTTGATCTTGGCGTTTTCGATGTTCTTCGCCGTCGTGTTGAAGTAATCGTTGCGCTGGAAGTACACAAAGCCGCCGTCGAAGAACCTGTCGGCATCCCTCGTGGGGTTGCCGTTCGCGTCGGACGCTTGATAGGGCCCCGCACCGACGGGCAGTCCGACCTTTGAGGGCGCGTTCATCACGTTCTGGAAGAAGTTAAATTCCCCGAGGGCAACGCCGAATTCCGCATTGTTTTCGCTGTATACGTCCGCATTGTCCAATGCTTCGACGTAGTTCTTCCCCTGATAGGTCCCCGAATAGTACTTATAGGGGGAGACGGTGAAGGCGAGGTTCCAGATGGCTTTGGGGTCTACGCCGCGGATCTTGACTTCGAGGATGTCGTGCTCTTCCCCGATGGACTGCCCGAAGATGTTGTCGGCTTTGAGGACCTTAATGCCCGAGATGTTACGGACGACGGAGCCCGACTGATGGATGAGTTCGCTCATGCCTTCCGCGGTGTAGCGGCTCATCATCGTCTCTGCCGACGCATAGCCATACTCAAACAAATTGTCGATGTTTTTATATCTCGTGGAGGAGAGTCCGCTCTGTACCCGAAGTTCTTCCCACTTCTCTTCTGTGATGTCGCCCGAAGGGATCGTCACAGTCGGATCGAACTCTGTGCCGAACGAATTGGCAAACGCCATCGTGATACAATATTCTTTTTGGATATCGATAGGGATCTCCACGTCCAAGGGGATATTCGACAAATCTTTGGGATTGTCCTGCCAAGTGACCCAAGAGGTCGAAAGGCTGTGACTGCTGCAATACACCATGATGTCGCGGATCGCTTCTCTTTTTACGCTCTCGTCGACCTCGCAGTTCCCATCCTTGTCCTTGACGTACGTGTTCGTTCCCGGTTTCTTCAAAATGAGATCGTCCCGTCCGCCGTAGTCTTTGAGATAGATGACCCACGCCTGACCGAATCCGTCCCATTCCTTGTAGCTCTCGATGCTATCCACTGCGACGTTCCAATCGCTTTCAAGTTCCTTTTTTCGCTCATTGCCGAGATCGATATACTCCGAAAGGAGTTCGAGTCTCTCCGACATATCCTGGAAATTGGAAGGCGTATACTGATGTTCCGTATCGGTGTTGAAACCGAATGCCTCGATAAATCCAACCAATTTATCTTGACGCTCGGTAGCCTTTTTCTGCGCTTCTGCTTCAATATTTTGGGCATAGGTATCGTTTGCATCGGGAAGCTGCGTACGATAAGCGTTCATGCCAAGAATGTGCGTGGAGTACACCGTGGAAGAGCCCGTGTAGGCGGGATCGAGATAGGCGTACAGGTTGAAGAGCACGTCTTTAATGGTGAGGTCGGACCCGTCCGAGAACTTGATACCCTTCTTGATGGCGAGCTGATAGGTGGTAACGCCAACATAGTTCGGGTATTCCTTAGAACCCTCGGTAGCGTTCTCGTCATACCGCGAATCCCAATACTCGACGACGCACGGCTCGTTGTCCGCGCTGAGATAGTCGGGGTCGGAGAGCTTGGTCGGCACGATCTTCCCCGATTTATCGGTGGAGAGCATCCCGATCTGCGTCATCCCGATGACCTGCGTATCGTACGCCGAGGTCGCAAAGAAGGGGTTGAACACCTCGTCGGGGGTGGAGAATCCCATCGTAAGGGGTTTCGTCTCGGGGTCGTATGCCTGATTTTGCTTTTTCTTCTTGCAACCCGTTGCGCCGACCGTGAAGGTAAGGGCAAGCACAACGCTTACCGCCGTCATCAACGTTCTTTTCTTATCCATATCTTTCCTCCCGGAAATCGTTTTTTAATTATCCGCTGCGCCGTACCCGCTCGGGTCGACGAGTGTAATATCATCATAGTGAGTGCTTTCTTCTTCTATCATTGCGCCGCGATTGTTTCCGATGAACGCGTGTGCCTCGAAACATTCCGGCTTTTCAATATTTCCGATCGTGAGCGTGCCCGTAACCGTAACGCGTGCGATCCTCGCCCCTGCTTCCGCATATCCCGCAAACAGCCCTGCGTACAGAGTGGAGGAGCTTTCCGATTTTGTGGAGAATGTGATCGAGACGTTTTCGAAGGTCACATCGTGAACGTACGCCGTTGCAGTGAGCCTCCCAAAGATCCCGCACCCTGTATTGGGAACGAACGCGCCGGTTTGCACGGGAGCAACGTTGATGCCGCTCACCGTGTGTCCGTTGCCGTTGAACTCCCCTGTGTAGGCACGCGAACAGTTGGCGGCGGAGAACTTGACCGTATCCGTAAACTCGATATTGTTATCCAACCAAACGCTTCTGTTCCCACCGAGGGCGGCGTTGAGGCCGTCGGCTGTGCGCACAATTTCCCAACTCCCTTCGACGTACGCGAGATACACCTTCGTTTCGGGGAACCGCTCGTGATCGATAATGGTATCCGCAGAAGGGTACGTGAGCGAACTCCAATCAAGCTGGGTTTTGCTCCTCTCCGCCGCACTCGTCTCGTCTGCATAATAGCCGTAGAACGTGCTGTTTTCGCGGACGGGGGTGTGTTCGGTATCCATCAACACCTTTGCCCCCGGGTTGCCGCGCAAGACGAATTCGGCGGGAGAATTCGGGTCGTTCGTGTAGAAGAGGGCCGTATCCCCCTTTTCGTCGTAGAAATGCACCTCGGGCGCGGGGATGAAGTGCCCATAAAGGGTGATATTCTCCTCGACGCGGTGATGGGCGAAATCCCAAGGCTTTTCGAGGTCGACCTGCACTTCCACAAAGGTGACGTACACGGGCTCGCGATCGGGATCCAGAACCGCCTCGTTCGATTCGGTGATGAGCATCCTGCCGTTGAGCTTGAAGGGCTTACCGTCGTATTCCTGCGAGAAGATCGCCTGATCGCTCAAACGGATGCGGGAATCGTGCTCGGTTTTGAGATACGTCTCCCCGTCCGCCGCAAGGAGGAACCCCTCCTTATCCGTTTTGACGGCGGAACCGTTCGCGTCGGGGCGGAAATGGTCGCCGTCGACATCGAGGGGAAGCCCCTCTTCGTCCAAAAGCGGTTCGTACCACCCTTCAAGGTAATAATCGGCGAGCGTGCCCTTTTTCAAATCGGCGGCGATGCCCTCCGAACCGGGCGCGACGGCGAGGTCCCCCTTGTTTTTGAGCCCCAAATATTGGGTGGGGCAGGTGTCGCTCGTGATGTGTGCGGAGTTGTAATTGAACGTGACGATGACCGCGTACGGTGCTTCTTCATCCTTCCGCGAGGCGCAAGCCGTCGCCGCACCCGCGAGGGCTGCGGCGGCGACCATGAGTACTATCGCGGTGATTTTTCGTTTCTTCATGCTGTTACCGTTCGTCTATTATATTACTTTTTGGGGAAGTCTGTCAAGCAATTCCCCCTCTCCTTCGGGAGGATGTTACTTGCTTCTCCGCCGCTTTACGAAGAGCGCGATCCCCGTCGCCGCCGCGGCAGAGAGCACCGCAAGCATGCAGGCAACGGGCTTCATCTCGCTTCCGCAGCCGCCGCAGCCCTTCTTGCCCTCTTCTTCGGAAGGGGTCTCTTCGGAAGGCTGTTCCGCCGAAGGATCGGGCGCGACGACGTTGACGGGGATTTCGAGCGTCTTGCCGCCGTAGGAAACGGTGATGAACTCGTCGCCCACGGAGAGCACGTCTTTATCGACGGTGTAATCGGTGATGACGATCTCCGAACTATCCTCGTAGATGACTTTGATGACCATGCCCGTACGGTCGAACGATTCGCCCGCGGTGTATCGGATCTTGTCGGGCCAATTCGCCATTTGGAGGGAAGCGATCGCGACGGGTGACCCGAGTTCGGCGAGCTTATCGCGGATGGCGCGTTCGGTATCGAGGAGCTGTTGCTGTTCGGCGGCGAGAAGGGCGATCTGCCTCGGGTCGAGCACGGTGTTGAACTGCTTGCGGGCGGGCTGGACATAGTCTTTGCTCGCGCTTCTCACCTCTTCCGCGGAGGTCATCCTTCCGATCTCGGAGGCGGTAGGGATCACGTTGATGAGATCCTGCGCCATGTGCGTGCCGCGCTCCATCGCGTATTCCGATTTCGGCGAGGAGTTGAAGTACACCCGCCATACGTACCCGTCGTACCCCTTCCCGTTTTCGGGCGAGGTGAACGAGAGGTCCATCGGAGAACCATAGTACGTCCCTTTGATCTCGCGGACCCAATACTGCATGTCGAAGTTGGCGTAGAAGAACGTCTCGATCATGCCGCCCTCTCCTTCGTAGATCTGGGAACCGTTGTAGTTGTTGTAGTAGAACGCGTCGTACACTTCCTGATCGAACGCCGCTTCGAGCACGGGAGCTTCCACCCCTTTGAAGATGTATTGATTCGCCGCGCAGTCGAAGAAAGCGTAGGAACCGATGGACGCCACCGTGTAGGGGAAGGTGACCCGCTTTACCGTTCGTGCGCCGTAGAACGCGCAGTCCGCGATGCGCACGGTGCCGTCGGGGATCTCGTAGGAGCTCGTCGCCTTCCCCGCGGGGAATTGCACGAGTTCGAGCCCGTTTCCGACCTTCGCAAAGAGCACACCGCCCTTTACCGTGTAGACATCGCTTCCCGTCACCGTGAATTCTTTGAGCGTACCGATACCCGCGAACGCCCCCGCGCCGAAGGCAAGCGACCTCTTGCCCTTCACGTCGACGAGGTTGCCCGCGTCGTCGATCTTCTGCCAAACGTCCTCATAGGAATATTCGAGCGTTGCGGGGATCTCCACCTGCGTGAGCTTCGTTTTCGCGAACGCGAAGGCTCCGATGCGTTCCGCCTTCCCGAATTCCGCCTGAATAAGGCCGCTTTCATAGAAGGCGTACGGGCCGATGACCGTCGCGTTACTTAAGAACGCGCTCGTGAGCGCACTGCACCCTTCGAACGCAGCCGTGCCGATCGTTTGCACGTTGTTGAAGTTGAAGTTGTTGATCCCGCTACCCGAGAAGGCATAGTCGCCGATCGTCGTAACGCCGCTCGTATCGCCGATCGTCGTAAGGGCGGTCGCATTCGCGAAGGCGTAGTTGCCGATCGTCTTGACGGAAGAGCTGAGCGTCACGTTTTTGAGCACTTTGTTCTCGTTCACGGCGGTGATCGCCACGCTGTTCGTCGAATATTGCACGAAGGCGAAATCGCCGATATTTTCGCAGCCATCGTTGAAGGTGACCGTATCGAGCGAGGTGCAGTTCGCAAACGCAGCCGTGCCGAGCGTTCCGATCTTGGTGAGCGTGACCGACCTCAACGACCTGTTTCCCGCAAAGGCATAGTCGCCGACGGTGCAATTTTCATTCGGGGAGAGCGCGACGTTCGTGAGTTTGGTGTTCTCGAACGCGTGCGCCCCGATCGAGGTGAGGTTGCCGCTTTCGGGCATCGAGGTGATCCCGCTGTTCGTGAACGCGTACGCGCCGATCCTATTCACCACCCCGAAGTCTACGCCTGTGAGCTGGTTGCACCCGTAGAACGCGTAGGCGGGGATCTCGTTGACGTTTTTGAAGCCCGTCGCCGTCATGAGGGAATCGCATCCGTAGAACGCCCCCTCTTCGAGCGAAGTGAGCACGGAGAATTTCGCGTTTTCGAGCATGCTGCCCGAGAAGGCGTACTTGCCGACGGACTCGATGTGTGCAAGATCCAACGACGTGATCTTGCTTCCCGCAAACGCCGCCGCCCCGATCTTCGTAACGGAAGTATCGAGCGTGAATGTCGTCTTTCCCGTCGGGACGAGTTCGACGCATTTTCCTTCTTCGCTCAGAAGCACGCCGTCCGAAACCGTGTAGTTCGACGAGGTGCCGTCGATCGCGAATGCGGCGAAGTTATCGCACCCTTTGAAGATGTTCGCGCCCTCGCGGGAGAGAAGGGTCGTCGCGGAGAGAGTGACCGTTTTAAGGTTGGTGCACCCTTGGAACGCCTCCGCACCGACGCGGTAGCTTCCATTCGGAAGGGTGATGTTTTGAAGAGCCGTGCAGTTTCTGAACGCGCCAGAACCGATGGCGTTGAACGAAGAGCCGTCTGCGATGTTGAACGTCACCGTGCTAAGACGGGAGCAATCCGCAAACACTTCGGAGCCCAACCGATCGCTCTTGATCTCGATGGTTTGGAGCGAGATGCAGCCTTTGAACATCCTGTCGCCGAAACGGGTATATTCTCCCGTCGTGATGTCCTTCAGATTCTGGCAGCCTTGGAACACGTTCGGGTAGCAGATGCGAAGCCCCGTGATATCGATGCTCTGCAAAGACGTACAGCCCGCAAACGCCCTCTCGTATGCCGTCGTCAACCGATCGGCATGCTTGATCGTTGTAAGATTGACGCATCCGTTGAAGCAATCTCTGCCGACGGTGAGGGTGCCCGCGCCCCCCCAAAGGGGGTTGCCGTCCTCGTCTACCTCGTCCTTATGTTTCTTGTTGACGTATTCGCCGAGGTCGATCGTCGTAAGGTTTGTGCAGCCCACGAACGCGCCGTTCCTGATATAGACGCACGCGCCCGGAATATAGATCTCTTTGAGGTTGGTACAGCCCCTGAACGCGCCCTCGGGGATCTCGGTGAGGGTGGAAGGCAGGATGATCTTGGTGACTTCCGTGTTGTTGCGGAAGCACTCCTCGTTGAGATACATCACGTTGAGGTTTTCGGGGATCTCGATGACCTTTTCCCCGTCCCTGTCCTCCGTTCCGTACCACTCGTAAAGGGTGTAGCTCGTGATCTCGTAGTTGTAGCCCACCGTCACGGTGAGGGACTTCGTGAGGAATGGATAATCGGGGGAGCGAACGGTGATGAGGGTGCTCCCGCGCTTCTTGGCAACGAGCTTGCCCGTATCTTTATCGAGTTCGACGATCCCGCGGGGATTCCTCTCCTCGAAGGTGAAGGTCGTCTCGGGGCAATACCACGGGTCGAGAGAAGGCACGATCGTGATCTCCTGCGCGGGGTGCAAGTTCAGATACCCTTGGTTCAAATCGACGAACTTGTTGTCCTCGTCGAATACGGATTCGAGCAAGATCCCGCTCGGACGGGGAGCCGCCGCGGCTTCGCCACCCACCGTTACATGGATGACGGCCTTCGTCTGCGGAACAAGATACCTGCCTGAACTGTCCTCTCCGTACGAGAACAGTCTGATGTCGCAAGTCCCGATTCCCGCGCCGAAGATCTCCCGATCCTTTGCCCGTGCGACGGTAATATCATCCGTCTCCCATTGCAAGGAGCCGAACGTCGCGAGGTCGGCAACGCCGCCCTTGAACGCGCTCGCCACGTTGACTTTGTAGCTCTCGTTGGGAGCGAGAGTGAGGTTGTACTCCTCGATGGTGCCGCCCTCCGTGCTCGTATAACCCGCCAAGGTGAGTTTGTCGTCCGTTGCGAGCTGGATGGCATCGGGATAGTTGCGGTATTCGTTCTGCCCCGAGAGGGAGATCTCGTACAGCGTCTGGTTCATCGCGTAGTCCTCGACGGAGACGTACATATTCCCCTGCTCCACGAGTTCTTCGAAGTAATCGGTGATCTCGATGGTGACCCGCGTTTTTTCCCCTCTCTGTCCGTAGACGGGGACGGGATATTCGGTGATGAGCCCGAGCGTGTTGGGCTCGCCCTCTGCCATCGTGCCGGTCCAAGCGGAGCGGTCGTAATAGAGGTGGCAGGGCATCACGTCCATGACGTATTGGTTATCCGAAACGTCGAGGTCGAGATAGATGCGGTAGTTTGTCTCTCTGCCGTCGACGTAAGGGTCGAACCGAATTTGATAGCTCTCGATCTGCGGGTCCTCGGTATCCACCGTGAAGTCGAACGCGAAGGAGTTGCGTGCGGGCTCCTGAGAGCTCCCGCCCTTGTAGTCGAGGGTGCCCTTCATCTCGAAGGCGTACGTCCTGTTGTTGGAGAGATTCCATTGAAGGGGATCGATCTCGAGCATGACGGAGGAACCGTGGTTGGAGCCGCCGCCCGCATACGATTTGTTCTGATTGTAGTCCTTGCGGGAGAACATCAGCTCGCCCGTCACCGTATCCCGAATGGTGATATCGAGCATCTTGGCACCGCGGAGAAGCCCCGCGTAGATCATATACAGTTGATAGATAGAGTGCGCGGACGGCGCGTCCCACATCGAGATCGCCGCCTTCTCGCGGGAAGGATAGATCTCGGTATCGAAGGGGGACATCTCATAGATATAGGAACCGAGCGGGATGATGTACTGATCTTCATAGTACAACCCGAGCGCGCGCGTTTCCGCGGCACTTGCCACCCGCTTTTCGTCCTCTTCGATGGAAGTATCCGCCTGATCTTCCGCGATCTCATAGGTATCGTAGTCGAAGAGGGGTGCCGCCGTCCAATCGCCATAGAAGGCGAGGTAGGGCACGGTGAGCGAACACTGTTTATCGGATTCATTGACGGGCGTAAGGGTGAGGAAGCCCTCCACATACATCCCGTTTTCGAAATATTTTTTCCCGTCGGCGGGGTTCACGCGGTCGAGATACGCCCTGCCTTCGGGCCCGAGTTCGATATGCACCTTTACATCGACGGTCTGTTTCGATCCGACGGTGACTGTCGATACCCGGTTGTCGTTTACCGTATAGGTGACTTCGCTGTCGGTGAGCATATACGCCCTCTCGGCGACCGTTTTCATATCGATCGCAAGCGTCTCGGTCATCACATACGCGTTGGGAGTGAACGTCATCCGGTGATCGCTCACATTATGGACGGTGTACGCCATATCCCACACGCCCTCTCTCGCGGGATCGTCGCCGAGTTCGATCTTGGTGCGGTCGGAAACTTCCCCTTCCAAGCCGTCGCTTCCCTTTACGGTGAGGTATGCCTCCGTGTCGACGGCATGGGTGATATCGGCAAGCCCCGCGCCCTGCTTTCTCGGGGAATAGGGATTGCCCACTTCGTTGTGCGCGATGGTCGCCGTGCTCATGAGGAGCTGATAGACGAGGGCACTGAGTTCTTTGTTCTTCCCATTCGTAACGCCCGTCGTGAAGTACCCTGCCTCATAGCCGTACTTTTCGGGGTGGTTCTTCACGTATTGGCGAAGGAGAGCGACGGCGCCCGCCATGTTGGGCGAAGCCATGCTCGTGCCGCTGTATTCGTCGTAGTCGTCCTGCCCCGCGATCGCCGAGGTGATCTCGCCGCCGTGCGCGGTGATCTCGGGTTTGAGCTTCAAATCGGGCGTAGGGCCCCAGCTCGAGAAGTCGGACATGAAGGGCCCCGCAAGGAACTCTTGGCTGAATTCGAGGGTGCCGACCCTTCCCGTCGCCGCGTTGACGAGCATCTGCCCCTCTTCCATCGTGATGGAACAGGTGGGGACGGGATTATTGAGGTCGCCGAGGGACATTCTGATCACGCCCGAGAGGTTGTTATAGATGATGCACGCCGCCGCGCCCGCGTTCATGGCGTTGGTGACCTTGTCTTGGAAGGTCGTGGTGCCGCGCTTGATGAGGGCGATGGTCCTTCCGTCCGAAAGGGCGTTGCGGACGACCGAACTCGAGAAGTCGGAAGGCTCGCCGAGCCCGCCGATCACGACGTAGTTGAGCCGCAGTTTTCCGTCTGCGTCTACACTGCTGCTGAATTTTTCGAACAGCTGCTTGGTGAAATCGAGCTCGTTGCCGTTCACGTCCGAAGAGTTGGTGATGAAGGCAACGTCGTTCTCCCTTCCGCTCACCTGCATATAGCGGGACTGCTGCCCGTTGATGGAAGCGACGGAGAGTGCCGCCGAATAGGTGGAAGGAGAGCCGACCGTACCGCTGTCGGGATTGGTGGCGAGGTTGGTGCCGTTTCCGCCGCCGTAGCCCGAAGAATAGTCGTTGCTCGCCGCACAGACGAGGGAAATGCCGAGCTGTTCGATCCTGTCGTAGGTGTTGCGAACGGTTTCGGACTGCCCTTCCCCGTCCTCCAAGGAGAAGCCCGCGGAGGTGCCGAGGGACATGTTGATCACATCCACGCCGAGGTTGGCGCAGTCGTTGAGGGCGGCGAGGATATCCACCGTGTCCGCCCCGCCGAGCATTCTGCTGTCGGGATCGTCGGTGAACACCTTGAAGATGGCGAGCTGCGCTTCGGGCGCAACGCCGACGAAAGTTTCACCCGTATCGGGATTCACAATGCGAGAATCGTCCTTGCCCGCCACGATACCCGCGACGTGAGTGCCGTGAGAGTTGTAGGAAGGGAACACATCGGGATCGTCGTCCGCATAGTCGAAGGCGAAGGGGACTTTGGAGTTGTAGTACACTTCGTCCGCCGTCGTCGAAGGACGCTTTTTGAGAAGTTCGAGATCGCCGCCGGAAATGGCTTGTTCCACCTTGTCCTTGGTGAGGGTCGTCTCTTTGGGCTTATTCTGGAACGCCTTGTGCGAGAAATCGAGCCCCGTATCGAGGATGGCGACGACCATCCCCTGCCCCGCGATGCCCTCTTCGGCAAGATCTTCGGAGTCGTAAATACCCGTCGTGTAGACGTGCGCGTCGTTGCTGACGGCTGCCTTGGGGGCGGCGTACGATTCGGAGAAGGTGACGCTCTTCACTCCCGCCATTCCGCGGATCTCGGCAACGTCGCCGCGGCGCACTTTGATCGCCACGCCGTTCAAGAGCCCCGTGTACGAATACTTGCACTCGTACTCGATGCCCTTGGAGCGAAGTTGATTCAAAAATGCCTGATGGGACGCTTCGAGGCTTTCCGCCTTGCGACGCGCCGCGCCCGTACCCGCGTACGAAGAAAAGCTCCCCGCACCCACGGCGGTTTCGAGATACTGCTCCGCCACACTCCCTTCGCCGAACTCCACGATCACCCAACGTTCATCGTCGGGAGAATACATGTTGTTGAGAACGGTGTTGCGGTCGAAGTATTTTTCTCTCAAAGACGAAAGATCATACTCGCCCGTCACGTCGCGGATCGAGGAGGCAAACGCCGCGTCGGACACCGCACCCTCCGCTTCCTTGCGGAAGGAGAGCGCGACCCCCGTCGCCATGGTTGCCGCCATCGAAAGAGCGAGCAAACGTACGGCATGATTTTTCAGTTTCAAACGCATGATATCCTCCGATGCGGTACGCGCTTGCCGACCTTCGGAAAACGCATAAACCGATGTATATATTAAATCGCAACAAATCTTATGTTACTACTATTTGGCGATTTTTGCAACTCATTTATATGGCATTTCGTGAAATTTCCGCGAAACTTTTATAAAAAAGGGAATTATGCAGAATTTTCTAACATTTATGCATCAATTTTTTGTGAATTATTCATGGGCATTCCCCGCCCCTTGCCACTCTCTCGCCCCTCTCTCGATGAAGCCGCACTGCCCTTTCGCCTCCCGTTCCTTGGCTCCCCCCTTTTGGGTAGTCGCGCCGCCTTTCTCTCTCCCCCTCTCGGCTCCCCCCTTGGGGGAGCTGTCACGGCTGCCCTTGCCGTGACTGAGGGGGTGTGAACACT
>CANPWF010000016.1 GCA_947581885.1 uncultured Clostridia bacterium | reverse complement strand
CTGGGGTGGCTGGATTTGAACCAACGAATGCCGGAATCAAAATCCGGTGCCTTAACCTCTTGGCTACACCCCATTGGAAGCGAAGTGGGGAGGGCGACAAGAGTCGAACTTGCGACCTCCAGGGCCACAACCTGGCGCTCTAACCAACTGAGCTACGCCCTCCGTTTCTTTGGCGCGCCTGAAGAGATTCGAACTCCTGACACACGGCTTAGAAGGCCGTTGCTCTATCCACCTGAGCTACAGGCGCATATTTCTGCCTCGAAGTTGATCTCCGAAAGGACCGAATGGAGCGGGTGATGGGAATCGGACCCACGCAGCCAGCTTGGAAGGCTGGGGTTCTACCATTGAACTACACCCGCATCATGCTTGTTCATTCTATCAAAGTTCGCCGAGGATGTCAAACGATTTCACCGAGATTGCCGCTATTTTTTGCAAATTTTTTTTGAGGAAGTTTTCATCGCCCGCCCCTTTGAATTTTTTCCTTTTTTTTCGAAATCCACTTTACAATTTCTCCGTCTGCGGGTATAATTTTATCGACGGGTCAGACCTCCGAGGTGCGGATGGTTTTGCTTCGTCCAAGGCGAGAAGAGAAAAAATATGGGCATAAGGGGTGGCGCATGACGCTGTTCATTTCCGACCTTGACGGGACATTGCTTTCGGGCGGGAGAGCCGTCTCTGCATACAGCAGGGAGATCCTTAACCGTTTGATCGGGCGGGGGATGCGTTTTTCGTATGCGACGGCGCGGTCCGCGCTCACTGCCAAGGGGGCGACGGAAGGACTCGCGCTCCGTGAACCCGCGATCCTCTACAACGGCGGTCTCATCTATGATTTCAACGCGCACGAGACGCTTCGTGCCGTGTATCTAAACGAAGAGGAGAAGAGGCACATTCTCGACGTTCTCTTTTTCCACGGCATCGTGCCGCTCGCGTTCGGCGCGACGGGGGAGAAGAGGGAGTTCGTCGCCTATCTCGAAGGGAGAGAGTCGGAGGGAACGCTCCGCTATCTTTCCCACAGGATCGGCGATCCCCGCCTTCTTGCCGTTCGGTCGGAAGGAGAGCTCTTGTCGGGGAGGCTCTTCAATTTCAAGTGCGTCGGCCCCAAGGAGCAATTGGAAGGCGCGTGGAACGTCTTGAAATACGACAGCCGTTTCCTCTGTATCTTTCACCCCGAGACGTACCGCAGCGATTTCTGGATCGAGATCTCCCCGCGCGAGGCTTCCAAGGCGAATGCGGTTCGCTTTTTGAAGGAAAGACTCGGGTGTGACCGCGCCGTTTGCTTCGGGGATACTTCCAACGATTCGGATATGTTCGATGTCTGCGACGAGAAATATGCGGTGATGAATGCCGACGCTTGGCTCAAAGAGAAGGCAACGGGGGTCGTCGGTTATGCCGATGAGGACGGCGTCGCCAAGTGGCTCGAAGCCAATGCGGGCTTCTAAAAGAACATCCATATCCCGCGGAACCCGAGCACGAAGCAGTAGATATTGAGCACTGCCAAGAGGGGCATCGCGATCATCAATAACAGATTGGAGAGGCGGAAGCGGAGGATGAACATCGTGGCGTACACGGTGAGCGCACCGCCGAGCATCGCGGCGAGGATGAGCTTCCCGTCGCCCTTGTTTACGGGCTCGCCCGCTTCCCAACCGTCCTTCTGCGTTTTGAGCATGCGGAACGCGTAGAAGTTGACGGCGAGAATATACACGGCAAGCCCGACGTAGAGGATCGTCATACATGCAGTATGCCCAAACGGGCGGGAAATAAAGGGGGGAACATGCAATCTCTCAGGGAACTGTATAAAACGGGGAAGGGGCCTTCGAGCTCCCACACGATGGGACCCGAGCGTGCCGCCCGCGATTTTCTTTCCAAATATCCTTCCGCCGCACGCTACCGTGCGGTACTGTATGGCTCGCTCGCCCTCACGGGGAAGGGTCACCTCACCGATGAAGCCGTTTTGGGCGTTTTCCATGAGGCGGGGAAGAACATCGAAGTCGTGTTCGAGCCCTCCAACCGCCCTCTTCCTCATCCCAATACGATGGATCTTTTCGCGCTCGACGAGAGGGGGGAAGAAATCGCTTCCACCCGCTATCTCTCGGTGGGCGGCGGCACCGTTCGGATCGACGGGGAAAATGCCCCGCAGGCGGAAGAGAAGTACCCGTTCGCGAACTTTGCCGAGATCATGGGCTATTGCCGCGGGCACAACATGAACTTTGAGGATGTCGTCTATGCCTTCGAAGGGGAAGAGATCAAGGATTTCCTGCGCGAAGTCTGGCACACGATGAAGGAGACCATCCGCCGCGGGCTCACGGCTTCGGGGAAGCTCCCCGGGCGGCTCGGGGTGGAGCGAAAGGCGAAGATCCTGTTCGAGACGATTCCCGAGGATGAAGAGATCGAATCGCGCGAAAAGCGGCTTTTATGCAGTTTTGCGTTCGCGACGAGCGAGGAGAACGCGGGCGGCGGCAGGGTCGTCACTGCGCCCACATGCGGTGCGAGCGGCGTGCTCCCCGCAGTGCTCTTCTATTTGAGCGGGAAACACGGGGTATCCGAGGACCGTATCATCGCCGCCCTCGCGACGGCGGGGCTCGTGGGCGTTACCGTCAAGCAAAATGCCTCGGTGAGCGGTGCGGAAGCGGGCTGTCAGGCGGAGATAGGAACGGCGACTTCGATGGCTGCCGCGGCGGTCTGCCGTCTGTTCGGAGCAGGCATCGACGAGACGGAATACGCCGCCGAGATCGCCCTCGAACATCAGCTCGGGCTCACCTGCGATCCCGTGATGGGGTACGTGCAGATCCCCTGTATCGAGCGGAATGCCGTCGCCGCCATGCGTGCGCTTTCGAGCGCGGCACTCTCGCGCGTGCTCTCGGGGACGAGAAAGATCTCCTTCGACCTCGTCGTGCAGACGATGTACGAGACGGGCAAAGACATTTGCGCCCGCTACCGCGAAACGAGCGAAGGGGGCTTGGCAAGTGCCTACAAAGTGACCTGAAAATTCTATCATAGACAAAGACGGCGGGAAATTTTCCCGCTGTCTTTGTGTTTTCTCAATTTCCGATTACCTTCTCGGGGGCACGCCGCCCGGCCTGCCGCCATTGTTCCCGGGGGCATTCCCGTTCGGGTTGCCGATACCGCCCGCCGAGCCAACCGTCGTGATCACGCTCTCCACCGTAAAATCGCAGAGGCTGCTGTCGCCGCCGTAAATTTTGTATTTCTTGCCCGTTTCGAGTTCGGGGCAGGAGAGAATGACCGATTGGCACGCTTTGGGCGTTCGGAAGGTGAAGATCGCGTTTCCGTCCTCGTCGGTGAGGGAGAGATTGGTCCCCGCGGCAATCGATTGGCTCCGCGCGAAGGAGACGACGTTCTGCGTGGAATTCTGCGCGGGGGTCTCCACCATCCCCAAAGGACCGACGGCGAAGAGATATCCGCCCGTGACGACCGTCCCCCGATCGGAATCGATAGAGCAGTCCATATTGCTCGTGGGGCCCGCGACATACGTCACGCCGCCCGAGATCAAGATGGTCCCGTTGGAATCGATCCCGTCGCCGCTCGCGTCGACATAGACATTCCCGCCGCCGATGATGAGATGTTCGACCACGCTCGTATCGTCGCTTGCGGCGTTGATCCCGTCATCTTTCGCGGTGATATTCACCGTGCCGCCTGTGATCTCCACATAGCCGCCTTCGATGCCCTCGTAGCTCTTGGTGACTTCGATCTCGCCGCCCGTTATCTTGGTGAGAACGTCGCTCGTCAACGCGTCGTCATAGGTGGAGATGGTGAAATTCCCGCCGCGCACGGAGAGGTTTCCGCTGTTGGCATGCACCGCGTCGTCCGTGCTGTCGATCCGGAAGGTGCCGCCCTCGATGATGATGGAATAATCCCCCTCGGTGACGGCGATCTCCTTTGTCTCATCGTCGGGATCGGGGTATTCGATCTCCCCGACTTTGATCCCCTTGCACCCCTGCGCGAGGGCATAGAGGGAACCGCCGCGATAGTCGGAAGCGACCTTCTCGTAGTCGTTCCCACTCTTCAAATAACGGAAATCGTCCGCTGAAAGATCGTACTGCGCCCTGTTTGCGGTGCTGTCGGAAACGAAAACGCCGTTCGTCTTGATATCGTACGTGCCGCCGTCGATCAAGACGACGGTATCGGCTTGAATGCCGTCGCCCGAAGTGTTGCAGGAATAGGCGACATCTTTCAAATAGACATAACCCTCATCGGTGGTGAAGGCGGTCGTCCCGTCGTCGCACTCGGCGTTGATCCCGTCTTTGCCCGCATTTTGCACTTGGATATTGCAGTCGGAAGCCGAGACGGAGAGGGCGGCGATCGCATGGTTGGCAGCCGAAAGTTTTAAGCCGCAATCGACGATCGTAAGGTCTTTGGAGGCCTTCACGGCGTTCTTCCCGCCGCTTTCCACCGAGAGGGTGCCGTCCCCGTTGAAGGAGAGGGACCCCTTGATATGGATGGCGTTGGTATCTTCGGCGGAAGTTTGAATGGAATTTTCGCCGATGAGCGTCACCGCGACCTCGGCTTTCTTATAGTCGGCACCGTTCAATGCGATATCGGAAGGGGAGTTAATTGTCGCGCCGTCGAAGAACAAATGCGCATTTATGCCCTCCTTTTTGAGGGCAATGCCGCCGTATGAGCCTCGGAAGAGGTAGCTCCCGTTCTCGGAGATCTCATAGATGCCATCCGTTTGAGGCACTTCGATCGCGCCCTCCGAAGAGGTGTTCGAAGAGAGGGCGGAAAAATCCTTATTTGCAAAGGCGGACTTGACTTCGTCCGTTACATCCTCCGCACTCTCCGCGATCTCTCCCGTGCCGCCTCCGCCGAGATTGTCCCCGGGGTTTACGAATGTCTTTTTCCCGCCGCAACCCGCGAACGCAAATACGGAGAGGAGGGGGATAAGAAAAAGAAGTTTTCGTTTCATAAGTCTTTCCTTTTTTCCGATTTTAACACAATTTTGTGAACGGAAGATGAAGGCTCTCTTTCAACGAAGTGAAAGTTCAAAATAGCAGAAAGCGGCTTGACGCACGCCAAACCGCCCGAAAACAGAACACATTTGCCGGAAAAGTTTCAATCCGCCTTCTTGCAGTAGGGCTCCAACGCCTTGGCGAGCTGATCGGGGCAGGAGGTATTCTGGCGGCAGCGGATCCCCGAAAGGAGAGGGACGATCTCATCGGGCGTTTTCCCCTCGACGAGCCGAGCGATCCCTTGCAGGTTGCCGCTGCAACCGCCGATGAATTTCACGTTATGAATGGTATTGTCCTCCGCGATATCGAAAATGATCTGTTTGGAGCAAGTTCCCTTTGTAGAATACGTAATCATGATTCACCTCTAATCGACAAGTGTTTCGTACACGGCGGAATACAGTTCCGACGCTTTATCTTCCCATTTTTTATAGATATTATTCGCCGTCTTTTTATCGGGCACCACGAATTTGAGTTCGAGCATGGGCTGAACGGGGGCGAGGATCTTCAAGAACACGGTGAAGGATCCGTCCTTGTTCTTGAAATAGTCCGCCTTGCAGTCTTGCTTGTTGCGGAAATGGGTGCTGTTGTTCTTTACGAACCGCGAAATTTCCTCGCGAAGGCTGCGCGGGATATTGATATAGAAGTTGGCGAGCGTTTCCCTGCCTTCGGGCGTGATGGTGTAGAGGGGATCGTCGCTCGCGGGGATCTCGCAGATGAACCCGTCGGAGAGCAGTTTATGGATGAGGACCATACAGTCCATATAATTGATCCAATCGTTGGAGGAAGTGCACATATCGATAAGCGTCCGCTCGGAAAGCGGACTCTCCATCTTATCAAACACGAACAAAAGGACCAATTTATTGACGGATGTTTCACCCTTTATCTGCATAACGAACCCCGTTTGTACAGAACAAATAGGCCGCTCTCACTGCGAGCGGCCCGATGTTGTGTTCTGACTTTACGCTGCGAATTTTTTCAGTTGTTCGAGAAGTTCCCCGCAGTCGTCGCTGTAAATTTCGACGGTGAGCGGACGGGACAGGTCGAGGCTGAAGATCCCGAGGATGGACTTCGCGTCGACGACATACTTGCCGCTCTTCAACAGGATCTCAAAATCGCACGCTTGCGTGATGTTGACGAACTCTTTTACGCGCTGTGCCATCTCGAGGGAAATTTTTACCGATTTCATGATAATGCCCTCCAACATTTTGATGTGACCTCATTATACATAAAATTACGGATAAAATCAAGATATTTCGAAAAAATTCTTTAATTTTTTTTCCGAGTATGCTATAATGGGGCGGAAAGGGGTATGCGGACCCTCCGCACGCCCTCGGAAGGAGGAAGTATGGAAGATAATTTCGCACAGCTGCAACGCTTTTTCGTCTCCTGCGACGAGATCGTGGGGGGCTCCTATATGCAAGCGGAATCGCGCATCGCCGAAACGCTGCGGGCGATTGCGGATTGTCCCGCGCTCGTAAAGCTGTTCTCCGTCGTCACGGAGGGGTACGACTTCCCCGCGGCAAAGGCGGCGTATTTGCGCGTGCCCAAAAACGGGGCGGGGATCGCCGCGCTCCTGCCCGCCGAACGGAGCGAAGTGCTCGCGTATGTGTTTTGCCTGCTCGTCGAACTCGACGCGGGCGCGATGAAGTTCAACGAATTTCTCCTTCGCTATTTCCATGTGGACGGAAGCTACACGGCGAGCTATACGGTGTTTGCCGAGCGGATCATTCGCCCGTTCCGCGATATCGTGCGCGATTGCTTCCCCGATTTCTCCCCGACGGGAAGGGCGGCACTTCGCCGCAAGAAGAGGGATGAACTCTTCGGCGAGATCGAAGAAAAGCTCGGGGAAGAGAGGGCGCGGATCTCCGCTCTCAACCTCTCGGAAGAGGACGAAGCGGGCGGCGACGTGCTCATTCAGGCGGCGGTCGCGGCGGCGGGCAGAAGGGACGCGCAGGAGCTCATCGTCCACCTTACGGGCTATCGGTATTTCCTTCTCTGCATCCGCGGGGAGAGCGAGGCGAGCACGGAGATCTTCGAGAAGGCGGCAAAACTTTGAAAGACGGACTGTTTGAAGAGACGGTAAAAAAGAACTATCTCTACCGCGGGAAAATTTTGTCCCTTCGGTGCGACGACGCGCTTCTTCCCGACGGGTCGCCCTGCAAACGGGAGATCGTCGAGCACGCGGGCGGGGTCGGCGTTCTCGCCGTTAAAGATCATAAAGTCGCCCTCGTAAGGCAGTTTCGTTACGCCTATGGGGAAGAACTCCTCGAGATCCCCGCGGGCAAGCTCGAAGAGGGGGAAGATCCCGTTTTGGGCGCGAAGAGGGAACTTTCCGAGGAGACGGGGCTCGAAGCGGAGAGACTGAAACTCCTTGCGACGTTGTATCCTTCCCCCGGCTATACCGACGAGATCATCTACATCTATGAGGCGATTGGGGTAAAGGAAGGAAAACAGCATCTCGACAAGGGGGAATTTCTCCGCGTGGAGTATGTTCCGCTCGAAGAGGCGTTTTTGTTGGTGGAAAACGGCACGATCCGCGACGGGAAAACCCTCGTCGCCCTCTTAAAAAAGAAGAACGGATGAAAGATCTATAAACCGAACAGGGAGCCGACGCAACGCGTGGCTCCCTTTCTCTGCGGGATCGGATTCAAAACTTAGTTGTTGCAGCCGCAACCGCCGCCGAGGCTCGAAACGAGATTCCCGAGTCCGCCGTTCTTTCCGAGGCAGTACGCAATTGCAGCAAGAAGGGGCCAGCCGCAGCCGTTCAAGGCCTTGGAAGAGAGCACATTCGCGCCGACCGAGCCCAAAATGAGCAGGATGATGAGCGTCCAGAGGCAGTTATTTCCGCCGAAATTCATGGTTTTTCCTCCTTCATCCGCGGAGTTATGTAAATTGGGATCCCCGCGGTGTTCTGTTGCATTGTATGAAGAAAGATAGCGAAAATGTTCCGTAAAATAAGGGGACGCATTTAGTTGCCATTCCCCGCATAATTTGATATAATGGGCTTGAAAGCGGTGCGGAACGGCACATTCGGTCGTATCCGCATAAGCCGCAAAACAATTTTTTCTGCGGATATTCCGTGAAGGAAATCCGACGGAGGTACATTATGGAACGCGGAAACATCCGCAAGTTTTTCTCTGCGAAGAACATCGCCTATATGGCGGTGCTTCTCGCGCTCGTCATCGTCTTACAGGCGTTTGGCGGAACGATCTCGATCGGCGTGGTGCAGCTCAACTTCACCCTCATCCCCATCGTCTTGGGTGCGATCCTGTTCGGTCCCGTCGTGGGCGCACTCCTCGGCTTTGCATGCGGGGTCGTCGTGCTCGTGCAAGTCATCATGGGGCTGTCCCCGTTCTATACGGTCATTTGGACGGAAAGCCCCGTCGTCACCGTGTTCACCTGCATTGTAAAGACGACTGTCGCGGGCTTGGTGGCGGGTTTCTTGTATCGCCTCATCGCAAAGCGGAATCAGCTCGCTGCCGTCTTTGTTGCGGCGGGGGTGGTGCCCGTCATCAATACGGGGCTCTTCATCCTCGGTTGCCTTTGCATGAACGGTGCTATCTCTTCCTTCCAAGGCTCTGTTGAGATGGGGAGCATGAACATCTTCGTGTTCATCGTCGTCGTGCTCGTCACATGGAACTTCTTCATCGAGTTCGCCGTCAACCTCGTGCTCGCGCCCGCCGTCTGCCGCGTGGTGCAGATCACGGAGAAATATTTCCTGAAAAAATACAAGGGCGGTAAAAAGCCCGAAGGGGAAACCGAGCCCGAAGGGGAAACCGAGCCCGAAATTTCCGCTTCCACTGCGGAACCCTCCGAGAAACAGTCATGATCATTTGCATCGACATCGGAAATTCCAATATCAAATACGCCGTTTTCGAGGGGGAAACGCTCGTGTTCTCCTTCCGCGTTGCGACCGACCTTCGCAAGACTTCGGACGAATACGGCGTACAGCTCATCACCATGCTCTCTCTGCATGGGGTCGGGCGGGAAAAGATTGCGGGCGGGATCTTCTCGTCAGTCGTCCCGTCCCTCGATTATACCTTCGTGCACATGCTCGGAAGTTACCTCTCGGTGAAGCCCTTGCAGATCGCCCCCGGGCTCAGAACGGGGCTTCGGATGCGGGCGGACAACGCGAGGGAAGTGGGGGCGGACCGCGTGGTGAACAACGTCTCCGCTCTTCGGAAATACGGCTCGGAGAAGCCCATCATCATCGTGGACTTCGGCACCGCGACGACGTTCAACGTCTTAAAAAACGGCGAATTCATCGGCGGAGTCATCGCCCCGGGGATCAAGGGTTCGCTCGACAGCCTCGTATCGGGCACGGCGAAACTTCCCCGCGTCGAGATCGAGGCACCCGCGAGCGTCATCGCGACGAACACCGTCACCAACATGCAGGCGGGCATCGTATTCGGGTTCGCGGGGCTCGTCGATTATATCGTGAAAAAGATCAAAAAGGAGCTCAAAGAGGAGGCACTTACCGTTGCGACGGGCGGATTTTCCGAAGTCATCGCACGGGAAACACCCTGCATCGACATCATCGACAAGATGCTCACGCTCGACGGGCTTCGCTATCTCTATGAGATGAACTGTTCGGAGGAAGGAAAATGAGAAAGGTCGGAATTGCCATCTTGGGGTTGGGGGTCGTCGGAAGCGGCACCTATAAGATCTTGTCGTCCCATCGGGAATTCTATCAAAAGACGCAAAACGTCGATCTCGCCGTCGAGAGCGTGCTCGAACTCGACCGCGAGAAGGCACTCGCCCTCGGCGTGCCCGCGGAGAAGATCCGTTCCAACATCGCCGAAGTCGTCGCCGATCCCGATGTCAATCTCGTCGTCGAATGTATCGGCGGCGTGGGGGCGGCGCGGGAGTACGTCCTTTGCGCCCTCAATGCGGGGAAAACCGTCGTCACTTCCAACAAAGAACTCATCTGCAAGTATTCCCATGAACTCGAACGCGCTGCCAAGCGGCAGAACGCGGGGCTGTACTTCGAGGCGAGCTGTGTGGGCGGCGTGCCCGTCATCCGCACCTTGCTCGACGGCATCGAGAGCAACCGCGTGCACACCGTCGCGGGGATCATCAACGGCACGACCAACTACATCCTCTCCGAGATGACGGAAAATGGCTCCTCGTACGAGGATGCCTTGAAGAGGGCGCAGGAGCTCGGCTATGCGGAAGCGGACCCTTCCGCCGACGTGGAAGGATTCGACGCATGCTATAAACTCTCTATCCTCTCGTCGCTCGCCTTCCATACCAAAGTGCCCTACACCCGTATCTTCCGCGAGGGGATCACGAACATCTCCCCCGAAGATATCCGCCACGGCAAAGAGCTCGGATATGTGTTGAAACTGCTCGCCATCGGCAAACAGACGGACGCGGGCATCGAGGTACGCGTGCATCCCGCATTTGTCCGCAAGGATCATCCGCTCGCCTCGGTGGAGGGGAGCTTTAACGCCGTCTATCTCGTCGGCGACGCGGTCGGCGAAGTCATGCTCTACGGCAGGGGCGCGGGGGATCTTCCCACGGGAAGCGCGATCGTGAGCGACATTCTCTATGCCTCCACGCACAGCGACATCCGCTATTCCACTTTCAAAAACGGGGAAAAAGAGGAGGCAGGGGTGCAATTTGCCGAGGACTTTTCGAGCGCGTACTACCTTCGCCTCACCGTTGCCGATAAGTCGGGGGTGCTTGCGAAGATCGCCTCCGCTCTCGGGAAAACAGGGGTCTCCATCGGCGAACTCATCCAATGCGGTTCGAAAGGGGAAGTGACTACCGTCGTGCTCGTCACGCACGAAACGCACGAATCGAACATCAAAAGCGCGGTCGAAAAGCTCAACGCCACCGAGATCGCCAAGGTGGATTCCGTCCTGCGCGTCGCCCTTCTATGAACGCTCTCATTCTCGTCAATCCCTATCTCTCCGAGGAGAATGAACTCTACCAGCCCCGCCGCATTGCAGAGGAGCTTTTTTCTCTCGGCGTGTCCGTGCACATTCTCCCGTGCGCTTGGACGGCGAGCGTCGGAAGGGAGGGGATCGAAGAGAAGTTTTCCGAAGAGTACGACTTCTGCGTCTTTCTCGACAAGGATAAATACACGCCCCGCGCCCTCGAAGCGCGAGGGATGCGCCTCTTTAACCGCGCCTCCGCGATCGAACTGTGCGACGACAAGATGCTCGCCCACCTCGCCCTCGCGGGCAAAGTGCCGATGCCGCGCACCTATTTCGCGCCCCTCTGCTATAAACCGCAAAAACGGGCGAAGAGCGCGAAAGAGATCGGGGGCGCGCTCGGCTATCCCGTCGTCGTAAAGGAATGCTTCGGCTCCCTCGGGGCGCAGGTGTATCTCGCACGGGACGAAAGCGAACTTTCGAACCTTTCGAAAAAGCTCAAACTCCGCCCGCATATCTATCAGGAATTTATCGGTGAGAGCGCGGGGAGAGACGTTCGCGCCGTCTGCGTGGGGGGCGAAGTCGTCGCCTGTATGGAACGAAGATCGGAGAGGGATTTCCGCTCCAATCTCGCGCTCGGCGGTCATGCGCTGCCTTTCACCCCGACGGATGAAATCAGAGCTCTTTGCAAGAAAGTGACAAACGAACTCTCTCTCGATTACTGCGGGGTCGACTTCCTGTTTTCGAAGGAAGGGATGCTCGTCTGCGAGGTAAATTCCAACGCTTTCTTCGGGGGGATCGAAAAGATCACGGGCGTGAACATCGCCGCGATCTATGCCGAATATATGCTAAAATCGATACATGGGGTAAGAAAATGATCCGTTCACTCAAAGAGATCCGAAAGGAAGCCAACGCAAGATCCAAGCAAGACGGGGTCGAGCGCGATGAAGAGGGGCGCGTCATCATCGATGTCACCGTCCGTTCCGACGAGGCGTTTTTGTCTGATTATTCGGTGGACAAGCCCGTCATCTCCTCCGACTTTGCGGACTTTCTTCACGATCGTTTGGAACCCATTCCGCCGCGCGAACCGCTCCTTCTCCGCATTCACGGCGACTGCATCGACGAGGACGAGAAACCGCTCTACGAGAGTGCTCTCCGCGAGCACGCGCTCGAAAGCTATAAAAAGACGGCGACGGGCTTTCGGAGAAACACTCTGCTCTCTTCGGTGATGTTCGCGATCGGCGTTTTGGGGATCATCGCGGCGGTGCTCTGCTCCGTCTTTCCCACCAACGCCGTCTTTACCGAGATCCTCGATATCTTCGCATGGGTGTTCGTCTGGGAAGCGGTCGACCTGTTTTTCCTCGAACGCGGGGGACTTCGCGCCGAACGCCGCCGCGCCCTTCGCCTCTACGATGCCAAGATACAATTTCTCCCCCTCACCGCAGAGCCGCAAAATTGAATTCCTTTTTAACCGAAAAGCCCTTCCCGCAGGAAGGGCTTCTTTCAATAGAATTTTATCCGACGATCAGGTTGACGAGACGGCCTTGGACGACGACGCATTTTCTCACCGTCTTGTCCCCGACCCGCTCGACGACTTCGGGCAGCGTCTTTACATATGCCTCGATCTCCTCATCGGAGAGCGAGGTGGAGATATTCGCCCTGCACACGATCTTGCTGTTCACCTGTACGGCGTATTCCTTCTCGTCGAGGGTCAGCTTTTCAGGATCGGCAACGGGGTAATCTTCTTCAAAGACGAAATCCTTATGCCCGAGCTCTTCCCAAAGTTCTTCGCAGAAGTGCGGGGCGCAGGGGGCGAGAAGTTTTACAAGGTCCTCGGCGACGCTGCGAAGGAGGGGGACGTTCTTCACGGGGAGAGCGTCGTACTTCGTAATGGCGTTGGTGAGTTCCATGAACCGCGCGATCGCCGTGTTGAAGGAGAACGCCTCCATATCCTTTGTCACGCGGGAGATCGTCGAGTGGCGGGCGTAGTCGAGTGTCTTTTCTTCCGCACCGTAGGGGGGATTTTTCCCCGCCTTGTAGTCGGAAATTTTGAGGACGAGCTTTTCCACGCGGTCGAGGTATCTTGAAATTGCCTTGATGCCGTCGTCGTTCCACGGTCCGCCCTCGGTATACGAGAAGCCGAACATGAGGTAGAGGCGGAAAGCGTCCGAGCCGTATTCGTTCACATAGTCGTCGGGAGAGACGACGTTCCCGTGCGATTTGGACATTCTGTTCCCGTCGGGGCCCAAGATAACGCCCTGATGCACGAGCCGCTTGAAGGGTTCGTCGAAATCGAGATATCCCAGATCCCGCAACGCCTTGGTGAAGAACCGCGCGTACAGAAGGTGCATGCAAGCGTGTTCCGCCCCGCCGACGTACGTATCGACGGGCAGGAGCTTGTCCACCGCGGCACGGTCGAAGGGGGCTTTATCGTTCTGCGAGTCCGCATAGCGGAGATAATACCAGCTCGAACAGACAAACGTATCGAGCGTATCGGGATCCCGTTCCGCCTCGCCGCCGCAGACGGGGCAGGTAGTATGCATGAACTTCTCGTGTTTGGCGAGAGGGGACTTGCCGTCGGGACGGAACTCCACATCATAGGGAAGGCGAACGGGGAGGTCCTTTTCGGGGACGGGCACGTCGCCGCAGGCGGGGCAATGAATGACGGGAAAGGGCGCACCCCAATAGCGTTGGCGGGAAACGAGCCAATCGCGAAGGCGGTAATTTACCTTGCTTCCGCCCTTGCCGAGTTTGGTGATGTATTTCGCGACCGCACTGCGGGCCTCTTCTCCAACAAGTCCGTCGAATTGCACCGAACCCACCATGATACCGTCCTCGGTGTAGGGGAGAACGGTCTCCTCGCCCTTCTTCTCGATGACCTTGACGATGGGAAGATGATATTTGGTGGCGAAGGCGAAGTCTCTCTCATCGTGGGCGGGGACCGCCATCACCGCGCCCGTGCCGTACGTCGCGAGGACATAATCGGCGAGATAGATGGGTACGCGGTTGCCGTTGACGGGGTTGATGCAGTACGAACCCGTGAACACGCCCGTCTTTTCCCTGTTTGCCGAGAGCCGTTCGATCTCGCTTGCGTGGGCGGCATAGTCGATATACTGTTCGACGGCTTCGCGCTGTTCGTCCGTCGTGAGCTTTTTGGCGAGGGGATGTTCGGGCGCGAGCACAACATAGGTAACGCCGAAGATCGTATCACACCGCGTGGTGTACACTTTGATGGTATCGCCGCTTTCGCAGTCGAATTCCACTTCGCAACCGACCGATTTCCCGATCCAATTGCGCTGCATGTTCTTCGTCTTATCGGGCCAATCGAGGGAATCGAGGCCCGTCAGCAGTTCTTCGGCATACGCCGTGATCTTGAAGAACCACTGCGTGAGGTTTTTCCGAACGACCTGCGTGCCGCACCGCTCGCATACGCCGCCCTCGACCTGTTCGTTCGCGAGCACCGTATTGCAGGAAGGGCACCAATTGACAGGGGCTTCCTTGCGGTAGGCGAGTCCGTTTTTGTACAGTTGCAGGAACATCCATTGCGTCCAGCAATAGTAATCTTCCTCGCACGTCTTTACTTCCGCAGACCAATCGAACATGGCACCCATCGCGCGGAGCTGCTGTTCCATGGTGGCGATGTTCTGCTCGGTGGAATCCTTGGGATGTACGCCCGTCTTGATGGCATAGTTCTCCGCGGGGAGCCCGAACGCGTCGAACCCCATAGGTTGGAACACATTGTAGCCCTGCATGCGCTTGAAACGCGCGTACGAATCGGCGGGACCGTAGTTATACCAATGCCCGACATGCAGTTTCGCCCCCGAGGGATAGGAGAACATTTCGAGCACATAGAACTTCTTCCGCTCGTCGTCCTTTCTGTCGAAGTGGTTGAACTTCGCCTTCTCCCAACGCGTCTGCCATTTCTTTTCGATCGATTTGAAATCCATAGATCTTCCTTAAAGCCCTTCCTTTCTTTCCCTATTATAGACCTGTGCGCGAAGAAAGTCAAGCAAATTGCGCCTCAATCCCATTCGGCACGCCAACGAGAAAATCGACCCGTAAATAATTCGCCGCATTCAGCATACAATAAGGGCGTGGAAGAAATCACCGTCTCGGAGGAGCGGGCGCACAGCTCCTTCATCACCTACCTCTACAACGCGCTCGCGGGGGTCCTCGCGCGGGCGGGGGGAAGCGCGGAATTCGCCGCCGACAGCGAACGCGCCGCCCTTAAAATCCGCGTGAAAGAGGGGACCGAAACGAGGCAAGAACTCAAAGACCTGCTCGTCGAGGTGATCGGGATCGGATACAAATACGAATTTTTGCAGGAGAAACTGCACGTCTGTTTGAGCGGGAAGGAGAAAAAACTGCTCTGCGCCGCGCTGATCGCCGCCGATTTCGAGAGCGACGGGAACTATTTGAAGCGCAAACTCGGGCAATCGGACGAATATTGCATCGACGGGTTCTACCGCTTCCGCCTCGCGCCCCTCATCGAAAAGTGGCAGCGCATCGTCGACTATGTCCCCGAGGGGTTTTCGTCGGGCGATTTGAAGCAGTTCTGCGATTTCCTCGTGGGGGAGAGCAGCCACAAGATCTATTTGAAGGGGAGAACGGTGTTCGGGGAGAACTTCGCGCCCCTTCGGAGGAGCCTGCTCCTCGGCGAAGAGGATGCCGAGACGGAGATCCTTCTATCGGACGCGGGGTTCGTGTATTGCCTCGGAGAGGTGGAAGAAGGGCTCGGGGATTTTCTTCAAAAATTTTATGCGGAACGCGCCATATTTTCTTGACAAAGTCATTGAAAAGCATTACAATGAAATCACTTAAAGACAAGTAGCACTCCTTTTCTTTTCAGAGAGTCGCCCCAAGGCTGAGAGGGCGGTAGGGCGGGGAGAAGGCGAAACCGCTTTATTTTACCGAAAACAGAGCAAAGAGCGGCCTTCCCGTCGGGAGGCAATTAAGGTGGAACCGCGCTTTCGGGCGTCCTTAAATTCTTCGGATTTAGGGGCGCGATTTTTGTTTTTCGGGGATTTGCGAAGTACTATGTCAGACATAATCGATAGTTTCATGCAAAAAACGGAGGAAAGATCATGAAAATTATCCTAAAAAACGGGGATTCGCTCGAAGTTGCAAAGGGGGCTTCCGCCATGGACGCAGCGTCGGCGATCTCGGAAGGGCTCGCCCGCAACGCTGTCGCGGCGAAGGTGAACGGGGTGCTTTGCGACCTTTCGGCGACGCTCTCCGAAGGGGATACGCTCGAAGTCGTCACTTTGAAAGATAAGGAAGGGCTTGAAGTGTACCGCCATACCTGTGCGCATGTGCTCGCACAGGCGTTGAAGAACATCTATCCCACCTGCAAACTCGCGATCGGTCCCGTCATCGACAACGGATTTTACTACGATGTCGACTTCAAAACGCCCATCACCATGGACGATTTCGGCAAGATCGAAGAGGAGATGAAGCGCATCATCAAGAGCAATTTCCCCATCGAGCGGTTCACCCTTCCGCGCGAAGAGGCGATCGCGCTCATGAGCAAGTACCACGAAAATTACAAGGTCGAACTCATTCGGGATCTTCCCGAGGACGCTACCCTTTCCTTCTACAAACAGGGGGCGTTCACCGACCTCTGCCGCGGTCCGCACCTTCCCTCCACGGGGAAGATCAAGGCGTTCAAACTCGTCTCGATCGCGGGCGCGTATTGGCGCGGGGACGAAAAGAAGAAGATGCTCACCCGCATCTACGGCACGGCGTTCGCCAAAAAAGAGGAGATGGACGCGTACTTCACCATGCTCGAAGAGGCGAAAAAGCGCGATCATATCAAACTCGGCAAGGAATTGAAGCTGTTCGCGCTTCTTCCCGAGGGGAAGGGCTTCCCGTTCTTCCTGCCCAACGGGATGGTGCTCAAAAACATTCTCGTCGATTATTGGCGGCAGCTCCACCGCAGAGAGGGCTATGTCGAAGTGCAAACGCCCATCATCATGACGCGTTCCCTTTGGGAAAATTCGGGGCATTGGGACCATTATAAAGACAACATGTACACCACCAAGATCGACGGCGAGGACCATGCGGTGAAGCCCATGAACTGTCCCGGCGGGATGCTCGTGTACAAACTTTCTCCGCACAGCTATAAGGACCTTCCCATCCGCATGGGGGAACTCGGGCTGGTGCATCGCCACGAAAAGAGCGGACAGCTCCACGGGCTCATGCGCGTTCGGTGCTTCACGCAGGACGACGCGCACATCTTCATGCTCCCCGAGCAGATCACGGACGAGATCAAAGGGGTCGTTCGCATCATCGACGAGGTGTATTCTCTCTTCGGGTTCAAATACCATGTGGAACTTTCCACCCGTCCCGAGAACAGCATGGGCTCGGATGAGGATTGGGAGAACGCGACGAACGCGCTCGTGAAGGCCCTCGACGAACTCAAACTTCCCTATGTCGTCAACGAGGGGGACGGTGCGTTCTACGGACCGAAGATCGACTTCCACCTCGAAGATTGCATCGGCAGAACTTGGCAGTGCGGCACCATTCAGCTCGACTTCCAGATGCCCCAACGCTTCGAACTCGAATACGTGGGGGAGGACGGCGAACGCCACCGCCCGATCATGATCCACCGCGTCGTGTTCGGCTCCATCGAGCGGTTTATCGGCATTCTCATCGAGCACTATGCGGGCAAATTCCCCGTTTGGCTCTCGCCCGTGCAGGTGAAGGTGCTCCCGATCACCGACCGCGCTTCCGACTATGCTTCGAAGCTCGTAAGCGAGATGAGCGCGATGGGACTGCGTGCCGAAGCCGACCTCCGCAAGGAAAAACTCGGCAGAAAAATTCTGGATGCCGAGAACGAGCGGGTGCCCTATAAGCTCGTCGTCGGGGATAAGGAGATCGAAGAGGGTACCGTCTCCGTCCGCAAGCGCGGAGAGGGGGACATCGGCTCGATGAAGAAGGAAGAATTCTTCGCCCTCTGCAAGCGCGAAAACGACGAAAAAGTCATCTTTTAACGAATGTATTTGCAATCGCCCCCTCCTACGGAGGGGGTTTTGCTGTTTTCTCGGCTCCCCCTTGAGGGGGAGCTGTCCCCGCAGGG
>CANPWF010000015.1 GCA_947581885.1 uncultured Clostridia bacterium | reverse complement strand
AAACAAAATTTTTAGAATTGTGCTTTCAAGCGATGACAAAAACTCTCGGATAAATTCATCCGAGAGTTTTTGCTATGGGAACTACGGTAAGCTGCCGCTCCTTTTATTTTCAGTTCTCCGCGAGCCACTTTTCGGCGCGGGCTTTGGTGTACGAGACGATCTTTTCCTCGGGATATTTGGATTCCGCACCGCCGTTCGTGTAGAGGAAGTAATCCCCCTCGGGCGTGACGAACATCGTTTCCTCGTATCCGTGCGGGTCGCCGTACGTGCCGCAGACGACCTTCTTCACGACGCTTGCCGTCTCGGTGTTATACGTTTTCGTTTTCGTGATCCGAACCATGTTTCTACCTCCTTTTTCTCCATTGTAGACCTTCCGAAAATTTTCGTCAACAAAATGGACGGTTTTTCTCAAAAAAAGGCAAAAATGTAAGAATTTACAATATATTGTAATAAATAACTAAACCTGCGCGAGTTCGAGGCGGGAAGTTTCCTCTATCTGACGGGAGAAGGAACAAAGCCCCTCCGCGATCCTCTCCGCCATGCGGTACACGAGGTTGAGCCGCGTGAGGTTGAGAAGGGAATACGAGAAGGCGGACTTCCGCGCGACGATGCCCAAGACGGACACATCCCCCAACTTTCCCAAACGTTTGTTTGCTCCCGAGCCGGGGCGCAGAGGACAATCGGACACTTTGATGAGCCCCACGTCCGTCTCCTCCCCCACCGCCGCGTCGATCGCGATGACCTTCGAACGGGGATGGGTTTTCTTCAGAAAGTCCCCCGCGAACTTCACTTCCTTCGCCGTGACGGGGTTTTTGAGGGTTCCGTACACGTAGCCGCAAAAGCCGTTTTCCTTTAACATGGTCCCGACGATGGGCCCAAGGCTGTCCCCCACCGCCAAGTCGCTTCCGATACAGAGCGCGACGGGCGGCGCGTCGCAATTTTTTATGAGTTTTTGAAGGGCGAGCAGGATGCCCGTCTCCGCGACCGAGTTATAAACGTGAAAGGCGTAGTCCATCATTTTCTCCGAGACGATTGTAGCCAACCTGTCCGAAGTTTATACGGGCAAAACAGTGTACTTTTTTTCGCGGCCGTGCTATAATAGAGGCAAGGAGGCAATATGCTGTTTTCGATTTGCGCGTGCGACGCATGGGGCATCGACGTTGCGTTCTTCGCGATCATCTTGCTCGGCACCCTCTTCGGGGTATGGCGCGGTTTTCTGCGCTCGGTGTGCAAGCTCGCGGGAACGATCTTCTCCCTCGTCGTCGCATTCGGGTTCTGCGTATCCTTTAAGAATACGCTCGAATCGTGGTTCGGCTTGGAGACGGCACTCCGGAACGCCATTTCGGCAGTGCCCAAGCTCGGAACATGGATCTCGATCATCATCAGTTTCATCGCGCTCGTCATCATTGTGCGCCTTCTCGCTTGGGGCGCAGGCGTTTTGGGAAAGACGGTCGTCAAGCAATTCTCCGCGCTGAACAAGATCGACAAGTTCCTCGGCGGGCTATTGGGGCTGTTTTTGGGTGCACTGCTCGTATTCCTGCTCCTCTCCATTTGCCTTTGGATCCCTTCGGAGAGCCTGCACGCGTACATTTCGCAGAGCAAAGTCGTTGGCGCGATTTTCAATTGGGACGCGTTCCAGAATGCCGCACGGCTGTACGTGATATAATTACTTGAAAGTATCCGCTTCCCGCGGATATTTTTTTGAAAAACGCAGTAAAAAGCGGCACCTAAGGAAAATTTTCTGCGTTCGATGTTTCACGTGAAACATTATAAATTCAAAAAAATTCTCCGTAATGTTTCATGTGAAACAATTTTCGCGGAAAATCAGCTGTGCGCAGGGCGATTTTTTGGGAAAATCCCCTCTTTTGGGGCTTTCTGTGAAAAAAGAGGAAAGAATTTTCTCTCTCCGCTTGCTATATTTCACGAAATATGGTACAATACTAATAACCGTCCGCGGAACGAAGATGTGGACGGAAAGGAGTTTTAAGTTGAGTAAGACAGTCAAGACGATCATCATCGTCGTCGTGATTGCGGTGCTCGGGATCGCGGGTTATTTTCTCATCAGCTCGCAGATCAAAAACAGCAAAGAGGTGGATTATATCCGCTTCAATCAGCTGATTGAGGACGCACGCGGCGATACGGATGAAACGGACGGGGATATTCCCGACGAACAACAAATCAAAATGATACGCGTAGACGGATATAATGTATACGGCTACACGAGTGTCGACGCGACGACCTACGCGTATTGGGCGAATTTCAGCAGTCTATACGGCGACCCCATGGAAGTTCGCGAGCTTGTAATGAGGTGGTCGAGCGAGAACGGCGTTGAAGAGGTGTGGTTCTCCGATCCCAATGCGGGAGCGGGCTGGGGTAACGTCATCTATATCGCGATCCTTATCGTTGGTGTCGTTGCGTTTATCATGATTCTACGCGCGACAAGCGGCGGTGGCGGAAAAGTCATGAACTTCGGCAAAACGAAGGCGAGGGTCAGCACCAATTTGAAGGTGCGCTTCTCCGATGTAGCTGGCGCAGAGGAAGAGAAAGAAGAGCTCGCCGAAGTTGTGGAGTTCTTGAAGAATCCGAAAAAGTTCTCCGACCTTGGCGCAAAGATCCCCAAGGGGGTGCTGCTCGTCGGCCCTCCCGGGACGGGTAAAACATTATTTGCGAAAGCGGTCGCGGGGGAGGCGGGCGTGCCCTTCTTCTCGGTGAGCGGTTCGGATTTCGTCGAGATGTACGTCGGCGTGGGTGCTTCCCGTGTGCGCGACCTATTCGATCTTGCCAAACGCAATCAGCCCTGTATCATCTTCATCGATGAGATCGACGCGGTCGGCCGTCAACGCGGCGCGGGGCTCGGTGGCGGGCACGACGAACGGGAGCAGACCCTCAACCAGATCCTCGTGCAGATGGACGGCTTCGAGTCTAACGAGGGTGTCATCGTGATGGCGGCGACCAACCGTGCCGACATCCTCGACAACGCCCTTCTCCGCCCCGGTCGGTTCGATCGGCAGATCTACGTAAACCTTCCCGACGTGAAGGGGCGCGAGGCGATTTTGAAGGTCCATGCCCGCAACAAACCGCTTGCGCCCGACGTAAACTTCAAGGTGATCGCCCGCATGACGAGCGGATTTTCGGGAGCGGATCTTGCCAACCTTCTGAACGAAGCCGCCATCCTCGCCGCCCGTGCAGGGAAGAGCACGATCGGCAATCTCGAACTCTATGAGGGCATCAACAAGGTCATTATGGGCCCTCAGAAGAAGAGCCGCGTCGTGACGGAAGCGGACAAAAAGTGTACGGCTTACCACGAATCGGGGCACGCCATTCTCGCCAAACTCTGCGAGAACTGCGACAACGTGCACGAGGTCTCCGTCATTCCCCGCGGCATGGCGGCAGGGTATACTCTCACCCGTCCCGATACCGATGACAACGACTACACTGTTAACAAACTTAACGATTTTATCTGCATGGCACTCGGCGGAAGGGTCGCGGAAGAGATCGTCATTCACGATATCTCCGCGGGCGCGTCCAACGACATCAAGCGGGTGACGCAGATGGCGCGGAAGATGGTGACGGAGTGGGGCATGAGCGAAAAGCTCGGACCTATCTCCTACGGCAGCGACGGGCCCGTTTTCCTCGGAAGGGACTTCGAATCGCACAACGCCTATTCCGAAGAGACGGCGAATCTCATCGACGAAGAGGTGAAGGCGATCATCGCGACGCAGTACGCGCGGGCGAAGAAACTCCTTCTCGAACACCGTTCCGTCCTCGACAATATGGCGCGGGTGCTCGTCGAACGGGAGACCATCTACACCAATGAAGTGGATATGCTCATGAAGGGCGCGGACTACAAGGAAGTGCTTGCCTACATGGAAAACCACGATAAAGACGTGCCCGATTCTCCCTTCGGCGAGGAAGAGAAGGGCAAATCGCCCCAAGAAGAGAAGAGCGAATCCCCTTCCGAAACGCCCGAAACTCCCGCAACGGAGAGCGGAAACGCGGAAAACGGCGCGGAGAACAAGGCGGACGGGAACGCGGAGAAGCCTTCTTCCGACGATACGAAAACGGAGTAAACGGCTATGGGAAGGATCATTTCGTATTCCAACCAAAAGGGCGGCGTGGGCAAAACGACGACCTGCGTAAACATGGCGGCGTATCTCTCGACGTTCGGGAAGAAGGTCCTGCTCGTCGATCTCGACCCGCAGGGCAACGCCACGACGGGCTTGGGCTTTTCCAAGTCCCAACTGAAAAAATCGGTGTACAGCGTGCTCATCGAAGAGGAAGAGGTGAAGGACAACACCCTTCCCACCGTGCTCGAAAACCTCTTCATCCTGCCCGCGAACATCGACTTGGCGGGTGCGGAAGTGGAGCTCGTATATAAAAAGAGCCGCGAGAAGGTGCTCAAAACCGCGCTCGAAAAGGTGCGTGCGCAGTACGATTACATCCTCATCGACTGCCCGCCTTCCTTGGGACTTCTCACCATCAACGCCCTGACGGCGGCAGACAGCGTGATCATCCCCATTCAGAGCGAGTATTTCGCGCTCGAAGGGCTCTCCCAACTCATGAATACCATCTCGCTCGTGCGGCTCCACCTCAACAAGAGCCTCAAAGTGGAAGGGGTGGTGCTCACGATGTACGACGGCCGCTCGACGATCTCCAAACAGATCGCCGCGGAGATCAAAAAATATTTCACCAAGAAGCTGTATGAGATCGTGATCCCGCGCAACGTTCGCCTCTCCGAGGCACCCGTTCACGGAAAACCCATTCTCTTGCACGATCCCAAGTGCATGGGGGCGCGGGCATACAGTGCGCTCACCGAAGAATTTTTGAAAAAGGCAGAGGTCAAAGGAGAATAACAATGGAAAAAGGACTTCCGAAGGGGAAGGGGATCTTCGCCCTGTTCCAAGAGACTGAAGAGGACTACGGCATTTCGCGTGCGGAGAACGCCGCGGGGGGCGGGGCGACCGAACTCTCGCTCGACCTCATCTATCCCAATCCCAATCAGCCGCGTAAAGAATTCAAAGAGAATGCGATGAACGATCTCGCGAACTCCATCCGCGAGCACGGGGTCATCTCGCCCATCGTCGTCAACCGCGATCCCGACGGCAGATACATGATCATCGCGGGGGAAAGAAGATACCGCGCCGCACGGCTTGCGGGGCTCACCACGGTGCCCGCGATCGTCCGCGAATACACCGAACGCGAAGTGCAGGAGATCTCCCTCATCGAGAACTTGCAGCGCGAAGATCTCAATCCCATCGAAGCCGCGAGCGGGATGAAGAAGCTCATGCAGGAGTTCGGGCTCACGCAGGAACAGCTCGCCGAACAGCTCGGCAAATCCCGCCCCGCGATCGCGAACACCCTTCGCCTTCTCTCCCTCAACGAAGAGGTCGTCGAGCTCGTCCGCTCGGGGCAGCTCTCCGCGGGGCACGCGAGGACGCTCGTTCCCGTCGTGGCGGAAGAACAGGCGGAGCTTGCCCGGCAGTGTGTGAAAGAGGGGTGGTCGGTCCGTGAAATGGAGAGGGCGGTGAAGCAAAAACTCAACCCGCCCGAAGTGCTCGCCCGCGACAAGGCGACGAAGAGCGCGGCGATGGGAGCGGAGTTAAAACACCTCATCGAACGCCTCCGCATGACGCTCGGCACCAAGGTCTCCCTCATCGGCAACGACAAGAAGGGCAGGATCTACATCGACTACTACACCCGTGACGATCTCGACCGTATCTCCGAACTTCTCGACATCATCGATCGCCTTCACTGAAAAAATCCGACCCCATGTTGCAATTTTCAAAGTTAGATAGGGAAAAGATAGAGGCGTTTCGCCCCTATTTTTCCTTGCAGGATACGCATATTTCCGATTTCTCGATCGGGTTCCAATTCATGTGGGGGAAGCACCTCTCGCTCGACTATGCGATTTTCGGCGACACTCTCATTTTAAGAGAACTCTTCGCGGGGAAGTACTACTTCTATTATCCCATCTCCCTTTCCAAGAGCGAGGAAAGAGAACGGGAAGCGATCGAAGAGATCGAAAAGTATTGCCGCGACAACGACATCCGCCTGCACTTTACCAACGTCCCGCGGCGTGCTCTTCCCTTCCTCGCCCTTCGCTATGCGGAAGCGGCGATAACGGACATCCGCAGGTGGCGGGATTACCTCTATGACGCGGCGGCGTTTTCCTCCTTCGAGGGGAAGAAGTATGCGGGTCAGCGCAACCATATCCATAAATTCGAGCGGGAATATCCCGACCGGAACTTCCGCCCCTTACATGAAGAGGACTTGCCGAAGATCGAGGCGTTTCTTCAAGAGTATGAAGAGACTCGTCCCGAAAAGCACGAATACCTCGCCGAGACCGAACTTTCCGAGGTGCACGAGCTGTTGCCGCGGCTTTGGGAGCTCAAACTGTATTGCGGGGGGTTGTTCGTGGGCGGAAGGCTCGTCGGCTTCTCGGTGGGCGAACGGTGCGGGGACATGGTCGTCGTGCATATCGAAAAGGCACTCCGCGGCATCGAGGGGGCGTATCCCATGCTCGCAAGGGAATTTGCGAAGAGTTTTGCGGGCGACGCTCGCTTCCTCAACCGCATGGACGACGCGGGCGATTTGGGGCTAAGGAAGTCTAAATTGCAATATTTGCCTTGCGAACTCGTCGATAAATACAACGTGGTGCCCGCGCGGGCGATCGATTCGGTGAGCTACCCGCCCGAGATCCAAACGCCCCGCTTGAACCTCGCCCCTCTTTCCAAGAAGGACGACGAGAAGTATTTCCGCCTCGCGTCCGATATCGAGCGCAATCGCTATTGGGGGTACGATTGGCGGGAAGCCCGAAAGGATACGAGGAAGCCCGCTATATCTTGGTTTCGGAAGTGCACGGAGGAGGACTTCCACCGCCGCCTCGAACTTTCCCTCGGGATCTTTTTGCAGGGGGAACTCGTCGGCGAAGTCGTTCTGCACCGCTTCGGATACCATGCGGAGGCGGAGATCGGGGTAAGGCTTCTCCCCGAGGCCGAAGGGCAGGGGTATGCCCGCGAGGCGGTGCGTGCCCTCACCGACCATGCCTTTTCCAAGTTCAACCTCGAAGTGATGGAAGCGAAGTGCTTCCGCGAGAACATTCGCTCCAAGGCGATGCTCGAAGGCGCGGGGATGCGGAACGTCGGCATGGACGAGACGTATTTCTACTTCCGCCGCACCGCGGAGATGTGAGGGGGGGAAGAATACTATAAAAATACGTCATTCCGAGCCGAATAGTCGCCGCTCGTAATAGGCGGCGAGTATTCGAGTCGCCCCGCCTTATTCTGTTTATTCCTTGGGCGGCACGAGCGCGTCCTTGCGCGAAGTAGGAATCACCTTAGACTTAAAACTGCGGTGACCCGTTCGACACGCCGCAAGGGCAGCGGCGGCTCAGGGTGACGTTATTATACGGTTACGTACACTCACACTCCCTCAGACCCCTGCGGGGACAGCTCCCCCAAAGGGGGAGCCGAGAGACGGCGAGCAGAGTACGCGCCGTGCACCTCATCCTGAGCTTGTCGAAGGATCCCGCCCAACTCCATACGTACATGTGTGTTGGCAACTGTGAGAGATTTCTCGACTGCGCTCGAAATGAGGTGAGGCGGGGGAGCCGAGAAGAGGAGAGGCAAGGTGCGGCGTGACTGCCCCGGCGGGGGAGCCGAGAAAAAGAGGCGAAAGAGTGGTGCGGTTTTCCAAAAAGGAGAAACGAGAAAAGGGGGTGGATGCCCCCTTTTTTCACAATAAAATAATTTCCGAATTTCAAATGAACGGTTTTCCGATTTTGTATGGAATTTCATATCGAAATGTTTTCCAAAACCAGTTTGTCGAAGGGCGGGGGGTCGAGAAAATCGCGCGGGCGGAATACGACGTGGCGGAACTTCGCATAATTTACGATATGCGCCCGTAAAAGAATGGGGGTGGGGATATCGAGCTCGTCGCAAATCGAAGAGAGGTGCGTAAAGAAATCGGCGTACGAAAATTCGCCGCCCTCGTAGACCGTCTGCTTTACGATCTTTTCCTCTTCCAACACCTTCGCCCAAATCTTAAACATACCGTTATTATAGTGAATTGCGGGAAAAAAAGCAAGAAGAATTGACAAAAAAGCGGGAAGCGGTTACAATATCTCCATGCGGGGAACGCCGCAACAGCAAGGAGGAAGATATGGATCAACTCGAACGGGACGTGCTCGGCATTCTCGAAGCGGACAGCCGCACCCCCCTTCCGCGCATCGCGGAGATGCTTGGGAAATCCGAAGAGCAGGTAAAGAAGGCGGCAGCCGACCTCGAACGGCGGGGGACGATCGTGAAGTATACCGCCATCTTCAATCTCGATGAGGAAGAGGACGAGTGTGTGGAAGCCCTCATCGAAGTGAAGGTCTCCCCGCAGAGCGGTTCGGGATTCGACGGGATCGCCGAGGAGATCGCGGGGCACGAAGAGGTGAAAACGCTGTATCTCATGAGCGGGTCGTACGACTTCCTCGTCATCGTGCGGGCGGGTTCGGTGAAGTCGGTCTCCCGCTTCGTATCCGAATGTATCTCCACCTTCGACTGCGTCCTCTCGACGGCGACGCACTTCATCCTCAAAAAGTACAAGATCGAGGGGGCGGTGACCAAGAAGGAGACCTTCCGCCGCAACCCCATCCAAGCGTAGTATGAGAAGTTTTCTTTCCGACCGTGCGCGGCTGCTCCGACCGAGCGGCATCCGCAAATATTTCGATCTCGTGGGAACGCTCGACGGCGCGATCTCTCTCGGGGTGGGCGAACCCGATTTTCCCACCCCTTGGGCGGTGCGGTCGGCGGGCATTCGCTCCCTTCAGAAGGGGTATACGCAGTACACGGGCAATCGGGGGCTCGAAGAGCTCCGCGCCCTCATTTCGCGCTATCTTCAAGAACGCTTTTCGGTGAACTACCCCGCCGAGCGGATCATCGTCACGGTGGGGGCGAGCGAGGGGATCGACCTTGTATTCCGCGCCTGCTGCGGGGTGGGGGATGAAATTCTGGTGCCCGATCCTTCCTATGTCTCCTACGCGCCCATCATCACGTTGTGCGGCGGTACGCCCGTTCCCGTCCCCTGCAAGGAGAGCAACGGGTTTATTCTCACCCCCGAAGCGTTGGAAGAGAAAATTACGCCGCGCACCAAGGCGGTCGTGCTCGCCTATCCCAACAACCCGACGGGCGGGGTGATGACAAAGGAAGAGCTCCTTGCCCTCGTTCCCGTCATCGAAAAACACGACCTTCTCGTGATTTCCGATGAAATTTACGCCGAACTCACCTATGGGGGGCAGCACTTCTCGATCGCTTCCCTTCCGAATATGGCGGAGCGCACCGTGCTCATCGGCGGATTTTCCAAGGCGTTCGCGATGACGGGTTGGCGGGTCGGCTACGTCTGTTCGCCCGCGGAACTCGACGCGGCGATGCTCAAAATTCACCAATACACCGCCCTGTGCGCACCGCGCGTCTCCCAACACGCCGCCTGCGCCGCCCTCTCGGGAGGATTCGAAGAGGGATTCGAAGGGGTCATCTCCATGCGGGAAGAATACGACCGCCGCCGCAGGTTCCTCGTTGCGGAGTTCAACCGCATGGGGCTGCACTGTTTCGAGCCCCGCGGGGCATTTTACATCTTCCCCTCCGTGAAAAATACGGGGCTCACGGGGGACGAATTCGCCGAAAAACTTCTGTATGAAGAGCACGTCGCCGTCGTTCCCGGGAGCGCGTTCGGCGAATGCGGGGAATTTCACATCCGCTGTTCGTACGCAACGGGCATGAATGAACTTGCGGAAGCGGTGGAAAGAATGGCGCGATTCGTCAAAAAATGTTGAAAATCCCACGCGGACGGCGGAAAGTGGGTTGACAAATCTTAAAAAGACGAGTATAATAGGATACGGTCGATAAGGTGCCGTGATTTCCGCGCTTGCGAAAATCACGGTATCATTTATAAATCGCGGCGCAATTTGCCGCGAAAAGGGGTATAACCATGGCGGAGAAGTTCTACATGACGAGCGAAGCGAAAGCGAAGGCGGAGGAACGCCTCAAATATCTCACCACCGTAAAGCGGCAGGAGATCATCGAGCGCATCCAAGAGGCGCGGAGCCACGGCGATCTTTCGGAGAACGCCGAATACGACGCTGCCCGCAACGAACAGGCGACCAACGAGGGGGAGATCCTCGAACTTTCGTATCAGCTCAAAAACGCCGAAGTCATCGAGGAGAACACCGATACGACGGTGGTGCATATCGGTTCCAAGGTCACCGTATACGATCCCGATCTCGAAGAGTGCGAGACGTACACCATCCGCGGGACGACGGAAGCCGATCCCATGCACAACATCATCTCCAACGAATCGCCCGTCGGCAGGGCTCTCATCGGGCGCAAGACGGGGGACAAGACCAAAGTTCTCACGCCCGACGGGCAGTCGTACGAGCTCGAGATCCGCGCGATCGAATGAGGAGCAACATGGAAGAGAGCATCAACGGGGAAGAACTCATCGAGCAGGCGCACATTCGCCGCGAAAAGCTTCATAAACTCGTCGAAGAGGGGAAGAACCCCTACGAAAAGACGCAATACCGCGTGACGGCGCGTTCCGCTTTTGTAAAAGAGAATTTCTCTTCCCTCGAAGGGAAGGAAGTGCGCGTCGCGGGGCGGCTCATGTCCCGCCGCATCATGGGGAAAGCGTCTTTTGCGCACATTCAGGACGGCGACGGGCAGATCCAGTTCTACATCACGCGGCAGGATATCGGCGAAGAGGAGTATGCGTCTTTCAAAAAGGACTACGACATCGGCGATATCGTCGGTGTGCAGGGCTATGTTTTCAGGACGCAGACGGGGGAAGTGAGCGTGCACGCGACCTCTCTCGAAATGCTCACGAAGGCCCTCCTTCCCCTGCCTGAAAAATACAACGGCTTGCAGAATGCGGACATGAAATACCGCCTCCGCCACGTCGATCTCATCATGAACGAGGACGTGCGGAACACCTTCTACAAGCGTGCGAAGATCTTACGCGCCATTCGGGCGTTTCTCGACAATAGAGGGTTCCTCGAAGCGGATACCCCCATTTTGCTTCCCCTCGAGATCGGTGCGGACGCTCGCCCCTTCAAGACCCATCACAACGCCCTCGATCTCGATATGTATCTCCGTATCGAGACGGAGCTCTACTTAAAGAGGCTCATCGTCGGCGGGTTCGAGAAGGTGTACGAGATGGGGCGCATCTTCCGCAACGAGGGGATGGACGCAAGGCATAACCCCGAATTTACCACCGTCGAGATCTATCAGGCGTATGCCGACTATCACGACGTGATGGATTTCGTCGAAGAGATGTACAGGTACGTCGCCACCGAGGCGTGCGGGACGACGAAAGTCGTCTTTCAGGGCACCGAACTCGACTTCGGGCATTGGGAAAAGCTCACCATGGTCGAGGCGGTGAAAAAATACGCGGGGGTGGACTTTGCCGAAATCTCCTCGGACGAAGAGGCAAAGAAAATCGCGAAGAAGATGGAAGTTCCCGTCGAAAAGGGGAAGGAGAGCAAGGGGCATATCCTCGCCGCCTTCTTCGACGCGTTCGTCGAGGACAAGCTCATCCAACCCACCTTCATCTACGATTATCCCGTTGAAATTTCCCCGCTCGCCAAGCGGAAGCCCTCAGACCCTACCATGACGGAGCGGTTCGAATACTTTATGATTGGAATGGAGATGGGCAACGCCTTCTCCGAACTCAACGACCCCATCGACCAGCGTGCCCGCATGGAAGCGCAGGCGGCGAAGAAGAGGGCGGCGGGTGCCCATGCCGAAGTGGACGAGGACTTTTTGGACGCGCTCGAACACGGCATGCCCCCGACGGGAGGCTTGGGGCTCGGGGTGGATCGCCTCGTGATGCTCTTAACGGACAGCCCCACCATCCGCGACGTCCTTCTCTTCCCCACCATGAAACCCAAAAAATAGAGGTATTCTTTGGACGCGAGGATCACAAAACACAGACTCGGAAACCTGCTTTCCTACGATTGGTTGAAGATCTTGGCGACGGTCGCCGCCGCGATCTTCGGGCTTTCCGCGTTCTTTACGATGGTCCGCGCCCGCCCTTCCAACGGGCAGGTGTTCGATTTCCAGACGTACGGCGGGCTCACGGAGGGGGAATATAACTACCGCCTCACCGACGCGCTCGAAAGCATGTTCTCCTACGATATCCTGCAAACGTCCAACGAAAATTTCAAGTCGGATTCCAACGGCATGCAGGTGTTCACCGCCCGCCGCGCCGTAAAAACGGGCACGGTCATCGTCGCCGCGGACTACTCGGCGAGCGAAGAGACCCCGTCTCCCTTCGCTTCCCTCTGCGAGATGGGGCTGGTGGATGAGGGCACCGATCGGGAGAGGCAGGCTCTCTTTTTCGATGTCAACGCCTATCTGTCGGACACCCAAAAATATCTCTCCCGCTTCTTCTCCGATTGGGAACACGGGGAAGCCCCCGATAAGGACAAGGTCCAAGCGTACTTTTCGGAAGTGAGCAAGAAGGATAAACGCTTCCGCTCCGCCGAGGACAAGGAGAAGGGCGTTGAACTCGAAGAGAAGCGCATTCTCAAAATTCGCGACGACTACCTGAAAGTGCGCACGGCGTTCGAAAACAACGTTCTCACCATCCGCAACTTCAAGACGGAGCAGGGGGAATATCCCGTCGGGATCGACCTTCACGGCATCGGACAGATCGGCGAACTTTTCACCTATCAGGACAGTGAGGGCGGCGGCAAGACGGACGCGCTCTCCCTTCTCATCTACGACAACGGCGAGGACTCCGTCCGCAACAAGTACGAGGTCGTCACCTTGCTCGCCTACCTTCTCGAACATTACAACTGATGGAACTGCACATCGCGTCCATGCTCAAAGGGCAGAAAAAGCATCTCTCCTTCCATACGCCCGGTCACAAGCGGGCGGGCGCGGATATCACCGAGCTCTCCTATTCGGACAACCTGTTTTCGCCGAGCGGCGTGATCGCGCGGGCGGAAGAGGATGTAGCGCATATCCTCGGCGCGAAAAGATCTTTTCTTTTGACGGACGGAAGTACCTCGGGCGTACACGCGATGCTCTACACTCTTCGAAGCCGCGGAGTACATACCGTCGCCTATCCCGCATTTTCCCACCCGTGCGTGGAGCGCGGATGCAAGATCTTAGGCATAAAATCCCACCCCATTCCCCAAAAATCGCAAAACGGGTTGTATTTTCCGCCCGACTTGGAGGAGATCGGACGGGCGGCGGAGAGGGCGGACGCGCTCCTTTTAACGTCCCCCGATTATTACGGCTTTTTCGCTCCCCTCGAAGGGGCAAAGGATATCTGTAAAAAGAAGAATATCCCCCTCGTCGTCGACGGGGCGCACGGCGGGCACCTGCACTTCTCTTCCGTGTACCACGGCAACTTCGCGGATATGTGGGTGGACGGCGTGCACAAGTCGCTTCCCGCGATGACGCAGGGGGCGGTCGTCTCTTCGAAAACGGAAGAGTGGGCGGAAGCGTTGCGGGAGGGGGTCCGCGCCTTCCGCACCACGTCCCCTTCCTATCCCATCATGGCGAGCGTCGAATACGCGGTGAAATACCCGCGGAACGAAAGGCTCGAACGGGCGGCGGAAGAATTCAAACAAAGAGTCGGCGCGATAAAAAACGACGATTGGACAAAGGTCGTCGTTCCCTTCGGAAGGTATGCCCATAAGGCGAGGATTTCCCTCGAAAAGAAGGGCATCTACCCCGAATTCGACGACGGCAACTACCTTCTCTTTTACCTTTCCCCCTGCACGAGGGAGAAGGACTTGAAAACCCTCGGACGCGCCCTTCGCTCCCTTCGGCGGGAAGAACCCGAAGAGGACGCGCAGGGGCATATCCCGCTCTACACGGAGGAATGATGGAGAAACTGCTCTCGGGAACGGTCAGCTTTCAGACGATCATGGAGGACGCGCGGGCAGACCGCCGCGCCCACGCCGTGCTCGTCGTCTTTCCCGACGCGGAATATCTCCGCCCCCTCCTCCGCATGTGCGCCAAGGCGTTCTTTTTGGCGGAAGAGGGCACGCGGACGGCGCGACTTTTGGATGAGGAGAACTATCCCGACTGTCTCTTTCTCCCCGAACCACAGGGAAAACTCACGGCGGAAGCGGGGGCAAGGATCCTCGAAGAGAGCGCCCTTCTCCCCATGGAAGGGGACAAAAAGCTGTTCGTGCTCGACAGGTTCCAAACCGTCACCCCGCTCGTGCAGAACAAACTTCTGAAAGTGTTTGAAGAGCCCCCCGAGGGCGTATACTTTTTGCTCGGGACGACCAACGCGCACGCCGTGCTTCCCACCGTCGTCTCCCGCATGAAAAAGATCGAGGAGCCGCCCTTTTCCAAGGAAGAGCTCGTCTCCGCCCTCAAACGCATGCACCCCGAAGGGGCGAGGGCAGAGGAAGCGGCGGCGGCAAGCGGGGGGATGCTCTCCGCGGCGGAAAGATTACTTTCGGGCGGCGGGGAGAGTTTTTCGCTCGCCGAACGCTTTTTGAGCGGCGAGGCGGAGACGGTGAGCCGTGCCCTCGAAAAAGGGGACATCTCCGCATTTTTATCCGCCCTTCGGCAACTTCTCTACGACATGTTGCTCCTCTCCACGGGGAAAGAGCGGTATGCGATCGGGAGTGAGGCGGCAAGGCGGCTTCAAAGAGAATATCCCGCGGGGGCGATTTTATCCGCTCTCGCGCTCGTCGAAAAGGCGGAACGGGAGGCGACATTCAACGCAAATGCGGCGCAGTGCGCCCTCGCGCTCGCCGTTGGGATCGGCAAGGAGAAAGCAAGATGGCAAAAGTTGTCTCGGTAACATTCGGAACGTGCAGCAAGTGCGGCAAGCCGTACTATTTCGCGCCCCCCAAATTCGAGGTGGAAAAGGGGGACCATGTCGTGGTGGAGACGCAGCGCGGGATCGAATTCGCGACCGTCGTCGAACCCGATCTCGAAGTGGCGGAAGAGGCAATCACGCCCCCTCTCATGCCCGTCATCCGCATTGCGACGGAGCGGGACGAAGAGGCGATGCGCCGCGCGAACGAACGCCGCGGCGAGGCGATGGAGGCGTGCCGCGAAAAGATCCGTGCGCACAACCTCGCGATGAAGCTCATCGACTGCGAATTCGCCTTCGACGGGAGCAGGGTCGTGTTCACCTTCTCTGCGGAAAACAGGGTGGACTTCCGCGAACTCGTGAAGGACCTCGCGTCCTATTTCCACATGCGCATCGAGCTAAGGCAGGTGGGTGCCCGCGACGAGACGAAGATCCTCGGCGGCATCGCGCCCTGCGGCAGGGTGGTGTGCTGTGCGAGCTGTATGCCCGAATTCGGCAAAGTGAGCATCAAGATGGCGAAAAATCAGGGGCTCTCCCTCAACCCCGGGAAAATTTCGGGGCTGTGCGGAAGGCTGATGTGCTGTCTTGCCTATGAGAACGAATACTACGCTTCCGTCTACAAGCAGATGCCCAAGATCGGCGCGGAGGTGGATACGCCCGAGGGGAAGGGGAATGTCGTCACGGTGAACATGCTCAAACTCACCGTCCGCGTGAAGATCGAAAAGGACGGCGCACTCGTCTACCGCGATTTCCCGCTCGACGACCTCAAAGGCCCCCGCGGCGCGGAAGAGGAAGGGGAAGAAGCCGAACCTTCCGAGGAACCCGTTCTCGAGGAGAAACTTCCCGCAGAGGAAGAAAAGCCCTCCGGATCCCCCGCGCGGGAAGAGCGTCAAAATACAAACAACGATCGGCGCAAACAACAATTTCACGGCAACAAGAAGGGCGGGCAGAACGGGAACCGTCCGCAGAACGGGGCGAAAAACGAGGGGGCTTCCCCCAAGAAAAACAACGGGCACAACAGACATCAGGGCGGCAATCGCCCGAATAAGAACGCCCCGAAAAAACCGCAATAAAAAAGTTGCGCGAAAAACTTTACGAACGGAAAAAACTGTGCTATAATACAAAACAGAAATCCAATTGGAGGTTGCATCATGGCTCATGTCATTTCGGACGCTTGCGTCTCTTGCGGTGCTTGCGCGGCGGCTTGCCCCGTCGGTGCCATCACGGAGGGTTCTCCCTACGTCGTGGATCCCGCTGAGTGCATCGACTGCGGCGCGTGCGAGGACGGATGCCCCACGGGTGCCATTTCGGCTGAGTAAAGGGGAAACGCAAAGAGGAGAGCGCGGCAATACGCGCTCTTCTTTTTCACGTTGAAGGGAGAATTATGCGCGTTGTCGAGAGCCTTCTCATCGGTGAATACAAGATCGTACAGGATACCGAGCTCTATCGCTTCACGTCGGACGCGGTGCTCCTTTCGCGTGCCGTCAAGGCGAAGAAGAAAGAGCGCGTCGCCGATTTCTGCGCGGGGAGCGGCATTGTCGGGCTGCAATTCTATGCCGAAAATACAGGGATAGAGCAGGTCGTCCTTTTCGAAGCCGATCCCGCCCTCTTCGAGATGAGCAAAGAGACGATCGCTCTGAACGGTTTAGACTCCGTCTTTTCGGCGGAGAACGTCCGCCTGCAAGAGATCCCCGCAAAGTACAACGAGGCGTTCTCCCTCATCCTTTGCAACCCGCCTTACGAAAAAACAGGGTGCGGATTTTCAAGGGAAAACAGCCCCGCCTGCGGGAAGGAGCTCGATCTCTCCCTGCAAGAGCTGTGCGCCGCCACGAAAAAGTGTCTGAAATTCGGCGGAAGATTGGTGCTCATCCATCGGGCGGACCGCCTATCCGAGGCGATCTACACCCTACACGGGCACGGGCTCGAACCCAAACGGGTGCAGTTCGTGTGCGGAAAGAGGGGAAAATCCCCCTACGCCGTCCTTCTCACCGCAGTGAAGGGCGGGAAGGCGGGGACTGAACTTCTTCCCCCCATCTATAACGAGGAAACCCTATGATCCGATTTGTTGCGACTCCCATCGGGAATTTGAAGGATATCACGCTCCGCGCGCTGGACGCGTTAAAAGAGGCGGACGTTATCTTCTGCGAGGATACCCGCCACACGCTCAAACTGCTCTCCGCCTACCGAATTTCCAAGCCGCTGTATTCCTGCCACAAGTTCAACGAACGGACGGCGGCGGAAAAGATCCTCTCCCTTTCAAGGGAAGGGAAGAATATCTGTATTGTATCGGACGCGGGAATGCCCGCCGTATCCGACCCCGGGCGGGAAGTTTGCCGATATCTCACCGAACAGAACGAACCGTACACCATTCTCCCGGGGGCGAACGCCGCCCTTTGCGCCCTCGTTCTCTCTTCTTTTCCTTCGGAGAATTTCACCTTCATCGGCTTTCTTCCCGAAAAGAAAAAGGAGAGGGAAGAGCTCCTCTCCCGCTACCGCCTTGCCCGCGAGACCCTTCTTCTGCATTCCGCCCCGCAGGACGTGGAGAAAGATATCGCCTCCTTGTATTCCGCGTTGGGGGACCGCCCCGCCTGTGCGGTGCGCGAGATCACCAAGGTGCACGAGGAGAAAATCTTCTTCCGTCTTTCCGAAGGGCTTCAAGGCGAAAAGCGGGGGGAATACGTCCTCGTCGTGCAGGGGGCGGAAAAAGAGGAAAACGAGGCTTCCCCGCGCGAACTCGTAAAGATGTATCTCGAAGAGGGGATGGAGAAGATGGACGCTCTCAAACGGGCCGCGAAGGAACTCAACATCCCCAAGAGCGAACTTTACCGCGAAACGCTCGACCTGTGATGAAAAATCAGACGAATTTCCTCAAAATCATTGCCAAATCCCCAACAAATTTGATATAATCATTTTATGCTTACCGAGGCATTTCCAAAACTCAACGGCGTTTGGTTTGTCCGCGCATTCCGCGCGTTTGTCCGTTCGCCCTTTTATATCGCGGCGGTCGCCCTGTTGATGTTGATGGGTTGCCTTCTTTCTTTGGAACTCGTCGTTTTCTATCTCGACTGTCTGCTTGTCGCGCTCGATCTTCTTTTAGGAGAGGACGCGCTCGGGACGATTCCCGTCGTCTGCTGCGTGTACATGTCCATTTCCCCCGAGAACAGCCCTTCCCGCTCGCCCGAAACGAGCGTCCTCATTCAAAACAGCACCATCTTCCAATTTATCGTGCTCGGCGTGCTCCTACTAATCCTTCTCGTCGGAAGGCTCGTGATGAGTTTATTGAACCGAAAGGACCGCACTCCCCGCCCCGCGCT
>CANPWF010000014.1 GCA_947581885.1 uncultured Clostridia bacterium | reverse complement strand
CCCCTCGATGAGCAAGGAAGAACTGCACAAGATCGTGCGCGGTGTCTCCCGCCGCCCGGGGATCGTCTACGAACAGGCGGACGGCAAGGCGGAATACGACGAGATCGAGGACCCGCTTCCCTTCGATATCGAGGCACCCATCGTAAAAATCGAGGACCGCGACTATGCCTTTTTCTACCGCGACCTCGTGGAAGATCCCAAAAAATATGCGGGAAAGACGGTGCATTTCAAGGGGCTTGTCGCCGTCGATAAGAAGATGAAGGAGGGCACGATCGTCGTCGGGCGGCATATCATGACATGTTGCGAGGCGGATATCGCGTACAGCGGGCTCGTGTGCCTGCATTCTTCCGATCTTGTTCTTCGCACGCGGGATTGGGTGGAAGTCACCGCCCGCATCGATCTCGAATATCACAAGATCTACGGGCAGAAGGGCCCCGTCCTCAAAGCGAGCGAACTCGTTCGCTCCCTCCCGCCCGAGCAAGAACTCGCCACATTCTATTAAAGGAGAGCGTCGTATGAAAAAACTCGTCGTGTACTATTCGTTTGGCGGGAACACCCGTTCCGTCGCCAAGAAGATCGCCAAATCGATCGGGGCGGACATCGCCGAGATCCGCACGGTAAAGACGTATCCCGACGATTACGACGTGCTCGTCAGCCTCGGCAAACGCGAAGTGGAGAGCGGCTATATTCCGCAGATCTATCCGCTCGCCTTCGACGCGCAGAACTACGATACGATCGTCCTCGGCACCCCCGTTTGGTGGTATACTTTCGCGCCCGCCGTGAAAACCTTCCTGCAAAGCGTGAAATGGGCGGGGAAGAAAGTGTACCCCTTCATCACCAACGGCGGTTGGGCGGGGCACACCGCGGGGGATTTCAAAAAAGCTCTCCGCGGGGCGGAAGTCTCACCCGTCCTCAACGTGAAATTCGAGGACCATCAACAGGTCACGCCCGAAAAGGACATCGAGGCGTGGGTGAAAGGGATCTGATGGACGTTTCGCTCTTCGAAGAGGCGTACGGCGGCGAACTTGCAACAAAGATCGTTCGCGGGTTTTGCCGCCGCCCCGTCACCCTCCGCGTGAATCGTATCAAATCGACGGCGGAATCGCTCATGGAAGAATTCCGCCGCGTTGGGATCTCCTTCGAACGCGTCCCTTGGTATGAGGATGCGTTCGTGCTTTTGAATGCGACGGAAGAGGACATCCGCGAGACGGCGGCATATCGGGAGGGGAGAGTGTACCTTCAAAGCCTCTCCTCGATGCTTCCGCCCCTCCTTCTCAACGCAAAGCCCAACGACGACGTGCTCGATATGACGGCTGCCCCCGGGGGAAAGACGACCGAGATCTGCGCCCTCACGGGGAATGCCGCCCTCGTCACCGCCTGCGAGAGAGATAGCATCCGCTTCGAGAGGATGAAGTTCAACTTTGCGCGGCAGGGGGCTCGCGTCAACGCAATGAAAACGGACGCGCTCGCGCTCGACGAAATGTTCTCCTTCGATAAAATTTTGCTCGACGCGCCGTGCAGCGGCAGCGGGACGCTCCAAAACCCGAACGCGCGGCTCGAACGTTCTTTCGTCGGAAAGTGCGCCATACGTCAGGAAAAACTCCTCAAAAAGGGGTTAAAACTGCTCAAAAGAGGGGGCATTCTGGTGTATTCCACCTGCTCGGTTTTGCCCGCGGAAAACGGGGAAGTGGTGTTAAAAGTCAGCAAGGAGACGGGCGCGGAACTTGTGCCCTTGGATTTTCCGTCAAACTTCGACGCTCGCTTACTCCCTTCGCCCGAGCATACCGCCTGTATCCTACCCGATGAAAAGTTCGAGGGATTTTTCCTCGCCAAGCTCCAAAAATTCTGATCGCCGCCTCGAAGGCGGTTTTTTCTTTGTGATTTTTTTCTGAAAAAAATTCGGTTTTTTGTATTTATACAGCGTTTTCTTTGACAAAGAGGGGGAAAATATGGTATGATTGTATACGGATGAATTTGTCGGAGCCCGTAATATTTGCGGGCACGATTCCGAAAACAAGGATATTTGGAGAACAGAACCATGACGAAATTCACAAAACGCATTTTGCTCGCGGTAACAGCTTCTCTCTTTACGGTGAGCACCGTCTTTTTTGCGGTGTCCTGCAAGAAGGAAAAAAACGATCCGCAGCCCGAACCCGAGGCGGCGACCTATCGCTTGACGCTCGATTACGACGGCGGCAGCGAGGCGGAAAATCCTGTGTTCGATGTGCAGGCAGGCACGTCGATCAAGACCTATTTGGATGAAAACGTCCCCGCGCCTATTTCGGGGTTGGCATTTTCCACTTGGTACATTGCGGGTGCGGAAGTTCCCGAGGGTTTCGTCATGCCCGAAGAGGAAGTCGTTGTCACCGCAAAATATCTCACGACCTACTATGTAGACGGATATGTCAAGCTCGATTCCGGCTTCTATGCTTCCGCAGGCGAACCCCAATTAACGGATAACGGGAAAGCCATGTGGAAGGCTCCCTTCGACTATGTCAACACATTCAACGGCTACCGTATCGAGACGAGCATAGGGGTTTCGGCGATGAAGTTGCACTCCGATTCCCTTCAAATCGCAGAGAGATTCAAAGTTTTCCTCGATCCCTACGGGCACGAAATTACCTTCCGCGTCGGCGATTCCAGTATGACGACGCTGTATGAGCATGATGATTTCACCTGCGATGTTTGGTTTGGCGAGGAACTCACTTTCCCCGACGGGAAAGACTTCGGCCCCAAACACGCCCTTCATTTCGAAGGCTGGTCGAGAACGGACGGCGGCAATGTGGTCTACCATGCGGGAGAGAAGATCGTGCCCGAGTCGGATACGACGTACTATGCCGTGTGGACGGTCGGCTATGTCGATTTCTTCGGCGGGTACGACGCGCTTTTCATCAACACGACGGATGAGACAAAGGTCACTCTCGTTCGGAGCGGCATCTCCGATACCGACGAACAGGTCGGCGAATACAACAAAGAGAGCGGCATCGTCACGTTTGACCGCGGGGCCAAGGATCTCGTCGGCAAGATCGTCGACAGCGAATTTTTCTTCTGGATCAAAGATTTGGCGGGGCACACGTTCGACGACGGGCTCGGCACGGGCGATAAGCTCCGATTCGACACCGAGGACAAAGTCACCTATCAACCCTTTGAAAAAGCCGATGTCCCCGGGAAGCTCACGATCGATCTCGATACGGGCGAATATATCTTCAAGGCGGACGAAGGCGACTTAAAGATCATCTTCAACATCACCCAAATGGAGATGCCCGTTGCGGGTAGAGAGGGCGAAACGGAACTCAAACAGGTCTATCTCAGCGCGACGGATCGTGATCTTCGCGGCTTCTATGCCTATGCGGACGGCAACAGCGTAGATCAAACGGAGCTCTTCTTCCTCGACGGTGTGGTGAGCGAGACGACCATTATTGAGGAATATCTCGGCGAGGATGAATATTACCACGAAGTAGAAAGAACCGTCAAGCTCGGCGGATTCCGCGCCTATTCCTACGTTAGCGGAAGGCTTGTATACCATTATCAGGGCTTCTATTATTGTTCTGAAGAGGGAACAGAGGACGAGCCCGCCGTCTATGCCTTCCTCCGCGGGACCGATACGGCGTTCTATTTCCGCATCGAAGATTATAGCGGCAACGTCGGCAAGTACAATATGAAGGGCAAGATCCGCCTTTCCGACGGGTTAGACGGGACCTATTCGAATTACACGAACACCTATGCAGGTTCACTCGAACTCGACGGGTTCGGCGGCGGAAAATATAAGGGCGAAGATGGCACTTATACGATCGTTACGAGGGACTACACCTTCTTCAGCTCCTCGGAGGGCAGGTACACTTGGACGGACGAATGGCTTGTCTTTAACTATGCGACGGGCGGTTCGACTTTGATCCGCTTTGTCAGCGGGGGATACGAGGGCATCTTCTACGAGGAGATGACATCGGAGCCTCATATGATCGAATGGGCGTATTCGCCCGCGCGGAATTACAGCACGTTCGTGATGCTCGGCGATCTCTCGGGCATGAACGGTGCGTTCTATACCTATACGGACGACGCATACTATCTCCTTGTTTGGTACAATGATGTCTACACGAACGAAACGGTCTACGAGCTCATCGACGCGGGTACGATCAGGAAAGAGGCGACATCGGATAGAACATTATTCAGGTTTCAGAGCGGGCAGTTCGAGGTAGAGTACTATTTCTTCCTGAACGATGAGGGCAAAGTCGAAACGAGGATCACCAACGGTGAGCAATCCTTCGGCGACGACGTTTCGATCGACGAGGACGGAAAGCTCACTTTCTACGGAGCGGAATACGCATACGGCGATTACGGCTATGCGAGCGAGAGCGATCAAGCGCATGACGATCCCGAATTCACGCTTTGGGTGTTCTATGAAATTCGCCATGTGCAATATGGCAGCACTACCGAGGCGGTGCGGGGCGATACGCTCGGCTACATCTTGCAGAAGGACGATACCTTCACGAAGATCAATAAGCTCTATCCCATCATCCTTCGGGAATACCCCGGGCAGAGCGACGGCTTCTACTATCTCTTCTTCTTGGACGAAACGCACGTTGCGATCGGCGGCTTTACCGATAACTCGGGTTCTTCGAGGGGCTTCATCTTGCAGGGGACACGTACGAATGGAGATGGCGACACCTTCGTATTTAACCTCGGCAACAAAGCGCAATATGAAGAGCTCGAAACCACTTGGCCGGGGATCGCGACGTTCCTCGACGAAGAGAACGACAAATATACCTTCACCGCAAAGCTCGGCACATACAGCGGTACGGAATCCTATATCGTCGAAGAGAAGGCGATCGATTTCACCGACCCTTTCCACGATGCGGAAGAAAAGGAAACGCTCACGCTCGACGCGTACGGCGGTGCGACCTATCAGGCGGAGGGCGGCGACCCGACCGTTGGCACATACGAATATTTGGGATATCGCGAAACGGATACCGAGAACTATCATTTCATCCGCTTCATCCCGAACGACTCGTCGGTGACCCCGTTCTTCTTCAAGCTCTTTGTGAATGGAGATGAAGAGGGGAGCGTCACGTACTTTGTGACCGTAAAGGATAAGTTCGAGACGGGCATTTGGTATTGGATGATCACCGCAGACGACGGTATCACATACTATCCCGAGAACTTTGCGATGTTCTTCGGCGACGGCACCGCTTTCGATACGACGGGTTGGGGCGACATGACCTATGAAGAGGGCAGGACGAATGTCGATTTCAGCGGATATTCGGGCAATGAATTTGAAGTCACCTATGCAGGAGAAGGCGGCGTACCCGTGACGGCGACGGTCCTCCTCTTCAACTTCGGCGGCGTAAATTGCATCGTCATCCGTAACGCTCAGACGCAAGAATTCGTCGTGGAGAATACCAATGGCGGCTACGTCAGGGGCGACGGTTATCTCAACTCCTCGTACAGCAACGGGAGCACCATCTTCTACGGCAACTATCTCCGCGTGAACTACGACGATAGGGACCCCGATTCCTTCGATGGTCGCGATTGGATGTACGGTTACGAACTCAATTGGGAGAGCGGGAACGTCGTCATCTTTGTTGCTTCGGCGCAGCTCAGCCCGGACGGCAACGATTACATCTACGTCGATGATATATTTTTCTTCGATGTCATGCAGGGAAATCGCCTCAGCTTGCGCGACGACTACTCGGGCGCACGCTTCCTCTATGAGAACGGTGCGGTGACGGAGAAGAAGATCTACCTCGACGGGCACGGCAACGCCGAGATGTACGATGCAGGGGGAACCGTGATTTCCAAAGGAAGGTATTCCTATCTCGGCGGAACGGAGTTCGTCTATTATAACGAGCAAGAAGAGGAGGCAATGCACTTCTCGATCGCTTACCTGCTTATCTCCGGCGACAAGGTCCTCACCGTCTACTACGATCTCAGCGAGCACCATGTGTATGTCGCCGACGATTGGTCGGTGCTCATCCTGCATGCTTTCGACCCCGACACGGCGAACAGCGGCGAATATATCGATCAGTACGGCGTTTCCCTTTCGGGACTCTTCCTGCACGTCGGCAATTCTATCGTCAAATTCACGGCGGAGAACGGCAGTATCTACTACTTCAAGACGGATGGTGAAGCGTCGTTCACTGCTTTTACCGACGATTTCGTCGTCGAGGACGGCGTTCTCTACGGCTATCAGGGTAAGACGTATTGGAACCAAGAGGAGTTCAAGATCCCCGATGATGTTACGAGGATCAGCTCGTATGTGTTCGGTTTGGAGATGTATTTCGCGTCCTGCACCCTCAATTTGAACAACGTTCTGATAATCGACGATTACGCCTTCTACAACGTCTCCAATCTCGGGTTCACGAGCATCGAATCGGAAAAAGTCACCGAAATCGGAGCATATGCCTTCTATGTCAGCGGCGGACAATACCTCTCCGACGGCGTAACGAGGACGTATTCTTCCGTCATTTCGTTGAGCTTCCCGAACGTCACAAAGATCGGGGATTACGCCTTCGCGAACAACAACATGCTCCGCCTCGGCTCCATCTACCTCGAAAAGATCCAAGAGATCGGCGACCACGCGTTCATGATCAACCGCACCTCTGCGGAAAACGAACGCTGCACGCTCGACCTCACCAAAGCGAACATCGCCAACCTGACGATCCATAAGGACGCGTTCGCGTACGGCCCGGGCACCTATTCCGAGAACACTCAACTTGGGTATGCCTTCCGCATTTTGCTCAGTGCAGAGGGCTATGCCGAAGCCGAAAAGAAGTGGAAGGGTACCGATGACTTCAACGAAATCTTCAAGTGCATCTTCGCCGAAACCTCCGATTCTTTGCACGGGAAGTCGTTCTACTCCTTCGCCGATAAAGAATACATCGTGTTCACCGATACGGCATCGACGGGTGCGAAGGGCTTCTACGATGTCACCTATTATAAGGAGACGGGTTCCACGAAGAATGAGAAGTGGGGCATCTACCGCACCGTGAAGGACGGGACGAGGACGATCGTCGAGCTCTACACCGTCGAGGGCGGGGTGCAGTCGATCGCGCGGTTCACCGATGAAACGGGTACGGACGTCGCGGGCTATTCCTTCTCCGTCTCCGATATGAACAAGACCTTCTATGAGGTCAACAAGAAGCACACCGTCCGTATCGTGGAATCGTCGGATAGCTTCCCGCTCGTTTTCACGCTTTCCGTCAACGATCCTTCGAACGGAGGAGAGATCACGGCGACCCTTTCCGCTGTCACCTACAACGGAACTTCCGTTAACGTCGAAGTGAAAAAAGGATCGGAAGTGGTGACAGAACAAAACGCCTATAAGAGGGGCGTACGGTTCTGCTTCACCTTGACGGACGAACATTACACCTACTCGATGCTCGTTGACCCCGATATCGGTTCGGCGAGACGCAATATCGTGAGCGCGAAATTCGACGTGGACGGCGGGAATTATCAGGTCGAATTCGGTGCGTTCAACGGGAACGCGCCCACCGAACTCACCGCTCTCCGCAAGAAGAATTCGGTCGAAGGCTACAACGACATCGTCAAAGACGGCCACTACAAGATGACGGTCGATGTCGACGGCACCTATGCGTCCGTTTCGTTTGATATTTTGGTGGAAGCGGCGAAATTGTCGAACTTCACGGTCACCTATCGCCTTCCCATTGGCGAAACTGCCGTCTCCGTTGAAGTTAAAGAAACGGAGTATGTGAAAAAAAGAGTGAATGCTGACGATGGAGAAAGTTACGTAGACTTTTTCTGCACCGAAGGCGACGAATCGAATTTACTTGGCATTATGTCTATTTATATGATTGTCGATTACGATAGTAAGACATACAATCTTCTCGAAGAACCCAAAGGTTGGGAGCTTGTTGAACCTGTCGTAAAGAACGGGAACACCTTCACAGTTTCCATTTCGGAAGAGGGAGTTGTCAAGAAATTCGTGATCGTATACGATAGCGAAAAAGATCAAATCACGATTTCGTCAAATCCGGTAGAGAGCTAACAGCCTAAAACAATTCCGTCCCGAGGCGTTCGCCTCGGGACGGTTTTCTATTTTATTATCATTATTTTCGACCCCATGTGCGCATTTTACAGGTCGAATAAAGAAATTTGCCTTCCGTCGTTTCGGATATAACTTGCCTGCGAGGACCGCAAAACGACATCATCCTCATGGATCTTCCCGATGAGAATGGGGGAGTCGGGATCGTGCGCTTGCAGGTTCTCTTTGAGAATCATCAAGTCACGGTTGGCGTTGCAGTACTTACAGCCCAAGGGGCAGCTGTCGTACCAACCGATATCGCGGCTCGTGATGCAATAGCACCCGCGCTTGTTGCCGTGGTGGGGGACGGCGCGGAACGCGCACCCGTTCGCCTTCGAAATATCGTCGAGGGTCAGGCAACCGCCGCCGTAAACGCCTACGTCCCTGTACCGATCGTCCGCACCGCAAATGCGCAAGTTCAAACGATATTTTGCTGCGATCCCGTTGAGGGTTTTGGCGATCCTTACTTTCTCCTCATTGGAAAGGGGAAGAATGCCCGCCATGCGTTGGGAAATGCGCGGGAACATCTCCACGAACGAAATGATGCAGCCGCTCACATAGGGAGAAAGTTCTTTTCCGATCTCTTCAAACAGTTCGAAGTGCCTTTTTGTATCGTACTTTTCGGTGAGTAAAATGGGGTCGTACCGCCAAAAGACGCGTTCCTTTCCTACGCTTCGGCTCAGCACCTTCACAGCTTGGATCCGATCTTCCAAGGGGGGAAGGTATTGCTCAACGTCCGTGCCGTACCCGTTCACCGTGCAATGGAAAAGGGTGCGGAAATGTTTTCCGATCTCCCCGATCCAAGAGAGCACGTTGATATAACTTTTGGAACAGAAATAGAGCGCGTCCACTTTGTTCGGCTTCAACTCGTAGTACGTCACTCTCCCGGGGAAAAGGGGATTCCGCGCATACACAAAACCCGCCTTGAATCGGTTATACAGCCACATCGGATAGGCGGCAACAAGATCGGTTCGAAGCCCCGCGCTCAGGATCATGCTTTCCTCCATAGAGCAATTCAAATACTTTTGCAAATAAGAAAGCTCCTGCCGTTTGCAAGAGCCTCTTTTGTTCGTCGCATTCGACGTGGTGCCGGTGATCGGGGTCGAACCGATACGGTATCACTACCACAGGATTTTGAGTCCAGCGCGTCTGCCAATTCCACCACACCGGCATTTTTCAATCATAATATAGCAAATTTTCCGAGAAAAAGCAAGTGATTTCTCGGATATTCTTGCAAAAAGAGTTGTTTCATGGTACAATATGGAAACAGGAGTACATCATGGCGAAACAAAAATTGGTCCTCATCGACGGAAACAGCCTTCTCAATCGCGCTTACTATGCGATGAACGTCTTTACGACGAAGGACGGGCTTCCCACAAACGGCATCTTCGGCTTCACCAAATTGCTCATCAAGATCATCGGCGAACAGGCACCCGCCTATCTCGTCGTTGCGTTCGACGTGCACGCGCCCACTTTCCGCCATCAGATGTATGCGGAATACAAGGGCACCCGCCGCCCGATGCCCGACGAGCTCGTTCGGCAAGTTCCCGTTCTTAAAGAACTTCTCTCTTCCATGGAGATCAAAACGGTGGAGAAGGCGGGGTATGAGGCGGACGATCTCATCGGCACCCTTTCGAGAAGGTTCTCCGAAGTCGATACCTACATCTACACGGGAGATAGAGACGCGTATCAGCTGGTAAAAGAGGGGGTCAACGTCTGCTTCACGCGGCACGGCGTGAGCGATATCGACCTATTGACCAAGGAGAATTTCTTCGAAAAAACGGGGTTGAAACCCGTGCAGATCATCGACGAGAAGTCCCTCATGGGGGATAAATCGGACAATATCCCCGGGGTTCGGGGCGTGGGGCCCAAGAGTGCGCTCGAACTTCTCCGAAAATACGGCGACCTCGAAGGGGTTTACGCGCACCTCAACGAACTTTCCAAGCCCCTTGCGGAGAAACTTTCTGCCTCCCGCGAGACGGCTGTACTTTCCAAACAACTTGCAACCATCGATACGGACGTGCCGATTGAGCTTTCCCTCGAAGATTGCCGCCTTCATTTTCCTCTTCCGAATAAGGCGAGGGAATATTTCGCCCGCCTCGAATTCCGTTCCATCGTCAACGATCCCGCCCTCTTCGGGGAGATCAAACAGCAGGAGGACGGCAAGATCGTTTTGGATCCTTCACCCGAAGAAGTTCTGAAAAATCTTCCGAAGAAAGGGGAATTTGCCCTTTGCTTCGACGCGAAAGAACTGCACCTTTGGGCGGACGGCACGGAGTATGTCTTTCATTTGAGGGACAATTTCCTCACTCCGGGGGTCTTTTTCGACGAGCTTTCGCCCCTTTTGAAGGAACTCTTCCAAGGGGATCGCGTCGCGATCGTTCCCGATAAGAAGTCCCTTCAACATCGCCTCGACGAGATCGGAATTGCGATCCGATGCCCGTGCGAGGATGTGTCCCTTCTCCGCTATCTCGCCGATTCCAACCTGCGCCCCTCCGAACCGCTGGACTTTGGGAAGGACTACGCGCTCCCCGAGGCGAACTGCGCTTTGGGCGTGAAACGCGCCTACGAGGACGCTCGCAAAAAGACGGACGGCACGGCGGAGGAGAAGCTGTACCGCGAGATCGAGATGCCGCTTTCCGACGTTTTGCTCGATATGGAACGGTACGGCGTGCGCGTCAATACCGAGATGTTTTCCGAATTTTCGGAGAAATTCAATCGTCGCCTTAACGAACTCTCCGCTCGCATTTACGAACTTGCGGGGGTGGATTCTTTCAACCTCAATTCGCCCTTCCAACTCTCCGAAATCCTGTTTGTGAAGCTCGGATTCGATTCCCACGGCATCAAACGCAACCAGAGAGGGGGTTTTTCGACGAGTGCGGACGTGCTCGAAAAGCTCGCCGAAGAGCACGAGATCGCCCGCCTCGTCCTGCAATACCGCGAAATTCAGAAACTGCTTTCCACCTATGTCGACGGCATCCGCCCGCTCGTGAAGGGGGGCGTTGTCCATACGACTTACAACCTCACCATGACGACGACGGGAAGGCTTTCGAGTGCCAATCCCAACCTTCAGAATATTCCCGTTCGGACGGACGCGGGAAGGGAACTTAGAAAACTTTTCATCGCACGGCAGGGGAATGTCCTCGTCGACGCGGACTACTCGCAGATCGAGCTGCGGCTTCTCGCCCATTGCTCTGAGTGCAAAGAACTCATCCGCGCTTACAACGAGGGGGAAGATATCCATTCCGCAACAGCTGCGAGGCTCTTCAACGTCCCGCTTTCCGAAGTGACCCCGTCCCTCCGCCGCCGCGCAAAGACCATCAACTTCGGCATCATCTACGGCATGAGCGCGTTCGGGCTCGCGAAGGACCTCGGCTGTTCTTCGCAGGAAGCGCAGGACTATATCAACCGCTATTTTGCTTCCCACCCCGAGGTGAAGGAGTACATGGACGAGAACGTCCGCCTCGCCAAGGAGATCGGCTATGTGACGACCATTCTCGGGAGGAAGAGGTACATTCCCGAGATCCGCTCGTCCAACTTCAATATCCGTGCATTCGGCGAACGCGCCGCCATGAATATGCCCCTGCAAGGCAGCGCGGCGGACATCATCAAGATCGCCATGCTCAACGTCTCCCGCCGAATCAAAGCGGACAACTCGCCCGCCCGCCTCGTATTGCAGGTGCACGACGAACTCGTGCTCGACGTTCCCAAAGAGGAGAGCGAGAACGCTTCTCGGCTTTTGAAAGAGGAAATGGAGCGGGCAATTTCGCTTCGCGTGCCTCTTGTGGCGGAAGTGAGCGTCGGAAGGAGCTGGTATGACGCGAAATAGGTTCGCCGTCACGGGCGGCATCGGGAGCGGAAAAACCGCCCTTCTTGAAATCTTGCGCGAAAGATTCCCCGTCTTTTCGTGCGACGAAATCGTCCGCGAACTCTGGCAGGAGAAGGACTTTCGCTTTCAAGCGGGGAAATTGTTCCCCGACTGCACAGTGGACGGGCATGCGGAGAAGGGTCTCGTCTCCAAACGTGTGTTTTCCGATTTTAAGGCGCGGAGATCGCTCGAAGAGTTTACGCATCCGATCGTGCTCTCCCGCCTCATGAAGGAAACGGAGGATCTTCCCGTCTCCTTTTCCGAAGTCCCGCTGCTGTTTGAGGGGGGCTATCAAACCCTTTTCGACGGCGTGATCGTCCTTACCCGCGGCGAAAAAGAGCGCGTCGAGGCGGTGATGAAGAGGGATAATCTTACCAAGGAAGAGGTCGAATCCCGCATGAATGCGCAGGTGAAGGACGGGGATCGAACGGGTACCAACGTCTACATTCTTCCCAACGACGGCACGCTCGAAGAGCTTCGCGCTCGAACGGAAGAACTTCTCCATAACTTGGGTCTGTAAAATTTCGGGAAAAGAATGAGGCAAAGGGCGCATACTTTACGGTATGAGGCGGAAGTATGTTTTCCTTGCCCTTTTGTGTATCGTCGCGGTTCTTCTTCCCGCGGTTTTCTTGACGCTGCGGGCGAATTTCCCGCGGCCGTACTTCGAAACGGCGGACCTATGCGGAGTCGATCCCGCGCTCGTCTATGCCGTAATGCGGAAGGAGAGCGGGTACAAAGAGGAGGCAGTAAGCCGCGCGGGGGCGGTGGGGCTCATGCAGTTGAAGCCTTCCACGGCGGAATTTGTGTGTAGCAGAATGGGGGTCGGATTTTCCGCAGAGAAATTGAAGGACGGAGAATACAATCTCTCCCTCGGCGCGTGGTATCTTTCCTATCTCTTCGAAAAATTTTCTGATGAAAGGACGGTCCTCGCCGCCTACAACGCGGGGGAGGGGACGGTGAGGAAGTGGCTTTCGGAAGAAAAGTATTCCTCAAACGGTTCAACGCTCACACGGATTCCCTATCCCGAGACGGAGGAGTACGTAAAAAAAGTGGAAAAATTTAAGAAAATCTACCGAATTCTTTACCGATAATCGTTGACAATTTCCTTCAAATGCGGTAGAATAATAAAGCTGTAACGAAGCGGTCGTGGCGGAATTGGCAGACGCGCAAGACTAAGGATCTTGTGGGATGACCGTGCAGGTTCAACTCCTGTCGACCGCACCAAGTCAGTATAATCCGAACCAAATACTCGTAACGAGTGAGTGGTTCGGATTTACTTTTTATTTATGAGTGCCGCTTGCTACTTGCGTTTCTCCTGTTTTTATGGTATAATTGAAATGATAAACAGTAATTTGTAGGAGAAGTTTATTATGAAAAAATTTGCAAGTGTAATCATTGCAGTGGTAACATTGGTATTATGTTTTACATTATCTGCTTGCGATAATAAATATGTAAGCCGGTATTCTGCAGATTTACTCCAATATCCAATTTTCTTATAAGCAAATTAAAAATCCAAAAATTAAAGAGTCCGAGATAAGATTTGATGGATTTGATGGTAATTATGAACCAAAGCATTATGCGTTTTGTAATTTCGTATTGTTCGACTTAAATAGATTTGGGGAACTAACAGAAGGCGGTCGACGTGATTTTAATTCACATGCTTTACCAAAATCCAAATCACAAATTTGCAGAGCGATTATGTCGGATACTTTTAGACCGCATTCCAAAATCATAACCACAATAGCACCATTGCGTTCTACATTTTTTTTACGCGAAATAAGTGTAGAATCAGCAAAAAGAATTTTTTTCACATCACCGTCTGGAATAAGGTAGTGGATCCCTTCTTCGGGCGGGGGTATATCGTTATTGTCTATTGGGCAATATTGGTAGAATTTATTTGAAACACTCCAATCGAAAAAATATTTTAATGCAGTCATATAGAGCCTGATGGTATTCTGCTTAAATTGTTTTTTGATAAGGGATTGTTTCCATGCAATCACAATCTCATCTGTTATGTTTGCATCAGAGTCAACTGAAAAATCAGTTTCATATAGAAAATCGCCAAAATTTTTCAATGCCGAGGAATAAAGTTGAATGGCAGATTGACCTTTTTCCTCATTATTCAGCCAAATCAAATAGGTGTTTCGTGCTTGAAAAAATTTATTCCACGCGGGATTTTGAGATTGATTTCCCATAAGATGCCCTTTTTTAATTTTGTAATCCTTGTTTCCAAATCATGTTCATAGCTGTTAGCCAATAATTTTATCGACATTCAACCCGATTCCAAGAGCCATGCCATAGATGAGCATATACGCCCGCTCACGTAGTTCATCGGGAAGCTCGTGGTAGATCTTTGCTGTGTTGACGAAACGTTGCTCCGAGAGTAGGTCGGGCATATCCTCAAAGAGGGCAGGGACAGAATCGTCGGGGGAAGCAATCTGTCCAATCTCGCGGTTTTCAAGCGGCTTCCTCTCGTCCGTCAACCCGAGCAGATAGTCGGCAGAGACGTTGAAGTAGCGGGCGAGCTTAATGATTGCCTCCATTGAGAGCTTGTTTCTTCCGCTTCTCCAATTCCCGACTGTGCCTTGCGAGAGATGAAGTTGCTTCTCGAAGGCGTTGTCGCTCAAGCCTGATTGTTTGATAAGTTGCATTACTCTTTCAATCATTTTTTCTCCTTCACTTGACATTTAGAGAAATGTCCTATATAATATAATCAAATTCTGTTTGCGAGGTGCGAGGTATGACTATCGCTCAAATAGCCATTATCATCATAATTGCGATTGCGTTCACGGGTGTAGCAGGCTGCATCATTTCGCTTGTCGTCGGATCCAAAAAAAACGACGAGACAAGGGTTGAAATAGGTCGAAACTTGCTCTTGGTGGGCGGTCTCATTATGAGTTTTTGCGGAATCGTGATGTTAGTACGGTAGTTCTTTGCTGTTGGTTTCTACGACGACAGAGAGTACCGTTTCGTTAATGGTAAGCTCCAAGACGCATTGAGCGGGAAGTAAATATTGAGGCGGTGGGACACAGAAGAGGAATTTCTGTGTCCTTTTTGTTTTTGATTTTATCGTCCACTCGAAAACGCCTTTTTCATTGTCAATAATCGTTATTCGCTTGCCTTTTCCCTCGTCTACCAAAACAGCCTTTGTGATTAAGGCATCGGTAAGCATTTCATTTTCGACTGTAATTGCCGCGATTACATAGGGCTTAGTAAGCTGGGAGCCGACAGGTGGGATAGCGGGCGGAGTTGCCTCATAGACAACGGAAATGAGCTTATTGCTGACTTTGCTTTTGCACTTCCTTATGAATGGAATGACAAATAATGTTGTAAACGAAGCAAGTACGCCCAATATTCCACAAACGACACCGACAATATTCCAAGCATCCATATCAATCTCTCCCTTCTTCCGCGCTCAAACAAGTGCGGAAAAACTTTTTAATTTCTATGGGATAATTTCCCATAAATGCTTGATATATGGGAAAGCATCCTATATAATATTACCAAGGTAATTCGCAGACGTGGACAGCGACGGCTCGCAGACAGGAGAGAGGAGTGGTTCCTAATGAACGAGACGCTAACAACAGACAAGTATACTGACACAGACGAACAATTCAGCGATAGCTACATCATGAGCAAGGATTATTTTATCGAGCGTTGTACACAGTAACTCGGCGGTGGGTTTTTCGCAAAACTTGATGCTTCTATACTGTACGAGCTGTATGCGAATTGGAAGAATTCGCCTATCAATGCCGCGCGAATGTTTTATGAGGCATGCCACGCAGCAGTTGAAAATGCGATTAGGCATCGGCAAGCCAAGCGCAATCATGTGTTCTACAAATCAAACTCGTCATCTTTGTTTTGAGCGGGGCGATAAGAACCGTTCTCGTCGGCAAGAGCTTGTTCTGCAACTTCTTTAAGCGCAGCATAGGTATCCGACAATAACTGCTGTATGTCGGGAAAACATCCGCCAGCCATTGCCCCGTCAACAAGGCTCGAAACAATCTTAACCGCATCTTTATAGATACGATCGTAGTCAATAACCATAATAGTGCTCCTTGGGTGAATTATTTGAGGTGGTTTGCGACAGACAAGAGGGTATCAATGGCATCTTCCGATAAGGTCTGCACTTTATCGAGAAGCGATTGACGGTTTTCGGAGAGGTCTGGCATTTTCCGCCCAAGAAGGTAGTCGATTGTCATGCCGAAATAGTCCGCAAGGCGGATAAGTGTTTCGTAGTTCGCTTGTCTCGCTCCGCTTTCATAGTTTCGGTATGACTGCTGTGTAAGCCCCGTTTGCTTCGCTACATATTCTTGCGTCGTGTCGCCTCTCAATTCAAGGAGTCTTGTCATGTCTCTGTCGCGTCATTGATATTATATCCCATTTTGGGACAAATGGCAATAGAAAAATAAAATAAAATTACAACCAATCGGGACAGACGGTAGGTGTTGAAATGAATGGATTAACAGAAAAGAGAAAGGCAAAAGGACTGTCGCTTGCGGAAGTGGCGCGGGCATCGGGGCTTGCGTTTCAGACGTACTGCAACTATGAGTATGGTCGCAGACAGGCACCTTATGTCGTACTCAAAGCAATGGCGCAGTTCTTTGAATTCTCGAAGTGTGCAACATGAATCTCGGCAACGAGTACATCATCGGTCGGGAAAGCTATTGGAAAGACGTGTTGCAGACAAGAGAGTTCGGTCTCAATAAAAATTGATACCTATATAGAAGAAAGGCTTCGCTTCGGCGGGGCTTTTTTCATATTCGGGGGATTTGTCCCATACAATAGAGCGTGCTGAATTTCCTGCCGAAGAGGCTGAAAAATTGCGTCGAACATATCAATTGCAATCTTTTGTATGAGCTCCGCGTCCGCGCGGGGAAGCCGCTTTCCGCCAACCTCGGCGGGCAGTATGTCTATCTCGGGGAACAGGGCGTTTCGGACAGTTCTTCCGCCCTTCTTCCGACGGAGAAGGAGCTCGAAGAGACGGTATATGCGGCGAGCGATTACTCCGTCTATGCGGTCGAAAATCAGCTGAAAGAGGGCTTTGTGACGGGCAAAGAGGGGGAGCGGATCGGCATCGCGGGTGCCTATGTCTACGAAAACGGCAGGGTTCTCTCCATTCGCGCCGTCACGTCGCTGTGTATCCGCGTCCCGCACGAGATCAGGGGCTGTGCGGAGGAGATCTATACAAAGTGTCTTTCAGACGAACTTCTATCCCTTCTTATTCTCGCGCCGCCCGGGGACGGGAAAACGACGGTGCTTCGGGACCTTTGCCGCCTCGTTTCCGAACGCACGCAGAAGAATATTCTCGTGAGCGACGAGAGGGGGGAACTCTCCGCGGGGGAACTCGGAAAGACATCGGATGTCATCCGCTTTGCGGACAAGCTAACGGCATTTACGGCGGGAATCCGCGCTATGCGACCCGATATCATCGTGACGGACGAGCTTTTGCCCGACGACTACAAAGCGGTGAAGCGGGCGATCGCAGGCGGCATTTCGGTGTTCGCTTCCGCCCATTTGAAGAAGTTTTCCGATGTTCCCGAGAAGATCTTCTCCCGCTATGTCCTTTTGGACGGCTTGGGAAAGGTGGGGCGGGTGCTCGACGAAGGGGGGAAGGATGTGGATTAAATTCGCACTCGCGGTGGCGATCATCCTCTTTTGCACCTTTCTTGGGTACCTTGCGGCGGGAAAAGCGCGGACGAAGAGTAACTTCTACCTGCAATTTTCCGCCTTCAATGAGCGATACCTCAACGAAATCGAATATGCCCGCAAGCCGCTCTCCGCATTTCTTTCCATGCACGAGTATGCGGGGGAATTCGGGGGCGTTGTAAAGCGGTTCTCCGAGCGAAAGGACGTTCTTCCCAAGGAGAATTTTCTCTCCGAAGAGGAAAAATCCGAGCTTAAAGATTACTTTTCGATGCTCGGGAACGGGGATACTTCCTCGCAGAAGGAGTACTTTTCCATAAGAACGAAACAACTTGCGGGCAAGGCGGAAACGTATCGGAAGGAGGCAAAGGAGCGCGGAGAACTCTATTTGAAATTGGGACTTTTGTTTGGGCTCGCCGTCGTCATCCTCATCGTATAAAATGGATATTTCCATCCTCTTCAAACTTGCGGCGATCGGCATCATCGTTACCGTCGTCTGCCAACTTCTGAAAAAGTCCGACCGCGACGAGATCTCCACCGTCGTCTCGATCGTCGGGCTCGTCATCGCGCTCACCGTCGCCGTCACCATGATCGGGGACCTGTTCGAAACGATCCGCAACGTGTTCGGAGTCTTTTGATGGTCTTTCAGCTCATCGGAATTGCCTTCCTGACCGCCGTCGCCGCGCTTTTATTGAAGCAGACAAAGCCCGAGATCGCCCTCGCCGTCACGATCG
>CANPWF010000013.1 GCA_947581885.1 uncultured Clostridia bacterium | reverse complement strand
CCCCGCCCCCTTCGAAAGGGGGCAGGTAAAAGGGTGACGTGATTATACACTCCCCCCAAAAAATCGGTATCTTCCCGAAAAACAAGAAAAATTCTTTCAAATTGCGGGTAAATTTTTCCGTTCCCCCTTGATTTTTTTCCATTTTGCTGTATAATGGAAAGGTAGCGTCGGTTTCGGCGCGGCAAATCCTATTTCGTCAAGGGGAACAAGTATGAGCATTTCGGCAACTAACATCCGCAACGTTGCGGTTTTGGGGCACAGCGGCGAGGGCAAAACTACCCTCTTCGAAGCGATCCTCTTCAACGGGGGCGCGGTCGAGCGCATGGGCAAGACGGATAACGGCACCACCGTTTCCGACTACGACGAACAGGAGATCGCGAGGAAAACCTCTATCTCCCTCTCCGTCGGATACGTCAATTGGAAGAACGTCAAGCTCAACCTTCTCGATGTCCCCGGGTTCTATGATTTCGAGGGGGAAGTCCACTCCGCCATGCGGGCATGCGGCGCGGCGGTCATCGTAGCGGGGGCGAACGGCTCCGTCACGGTGGGCGCGGAGAAGGCGATCGCCCAATGCCTCAAACTCAAAAAGCCCTCTATCCTCTTCATCAACGGCATGGATAAGGAGAACGCGGACTATCCCGGCACCGTCCGCGCCTATCAGGAGAGCTACAAGGGCAAGATCGCGCCCATCCAGATCCCCATCATGGACGGCAACAAGATGACGGGCTTCATCGACGTGATCACGGGCAAAGCGTTCAAATTCGGCGGGAGCGGCGTGGAAGAGACCCCCGTCCCCGCAAACTATACTTCCGAACTCGAAGACATGCTCGGCGTTCTGCAAGAGGCGGCGGCGGAAAACGACGAGGAACTTCTCGAAAAGTATTTCGACGAAGGGGCTCTTACCCCCGAAGAGATCGCCGTCGGGCTCCGCAAGGGCATCCATTCCACCAGCGTCATCCCCGTGCTCGCGGGCAGCGCACTCCTCAACAAGGGCGTGATCAACCTCATGAATGCCCTCGTCGAATACCTTCCGCAGGCGGCGGAACGCGCGGGTATCACGGCGACCGACCTGAAAACCAACCAACCCGTCGCCGTCTCCTGCGAGGAAAACGGTCCCTTCGCCGCACAGGTCTTTAAGACGGCGGTCGACCCGTTCGTGGGCAAACTCAACTACATCCGCGTATGCCGCGGCACCCTTAAATCGGGCATGACCGTCCTCAACCCCAATACGGGTACGGAAGAACGCATCAACGCGATCTATCTTCTCCTCGGGAAGAAGCAGACCCCCGTCACCGAACTCGGCGCGGGCGACATCGGCGCGGTGAACAAACTCACCAACACGGGCACGGGCGATACGCTCTGCGATCCCTCTTCCCCCGTCAAGTTCGACGATATCGACTTCCCCGAACCCGTCCTCTCGATGGCGGTCTCCGCCACCGTGCGCGGCACCGAGGACAAGGTGTTCGGCGGGCTCAATCGGCTCACCGAAGAGGACAAGAGTTTCAAGGTCGTCAAGAATCACGAGACGGGCGAAACGCTCGCCTGCGGGCAGGGTGAGATCCAGCTCGAGATCATCAAGAGGAAGTTGAAGTCCAAATTCGGCGTGGATGCCGACTTCACCACCCCCACCGTCGCTTACCGCGAAACGGTTACGGGGAAGGCGGAAGCGGAAGGCAAACACAAGAAACAATCGGGCGGCGCGGGGCAGTTCGGCGTTGTCGAGATCCGCTTCGAACCGGGGGCTGCGGACGGCGTGTTCGAATTCGTCGACGCGACGGTGGGCGGCTCCGTTCCCAAGCAGTTCATTCCCGCCGTCGAAAAAGGACTTCGCGAAGCCATTCAAAAGGGCGTGTTGAAGGGATATCCCATGGTCAACTTGAAGGCGACCCTCTTCGACGGCAAATCGCACCCCGTCGACAGTAAGGAAGTCGCGTTCGTCTCGGCGGCGAAACTCTCGTACGACGACGGCGTTCGCCGCGCCCGCCCCGTCATCTTGGAACCCGTCTGCTCCATGCAGATCACCGTTCCCGAACAGTACGTCGGCGACATCATGGGCGACCTCAACAAACGCCGCGGCAGGATCATCGGCATGACGACTTCGGAAGGACTGCAAGTGATCACCGCCGAAGCTCCCGAGGGAGAGATTTTGACGTATGCGACGAGCCTTCGCTCCATGACGCAGGGAAGGGGCAAGTTCTCGCAGGAGTTCGTCCGCTACGAGCAGGCTCCCGACACCGTCTTGCAGAACCTGAAAGCGAAGGAATAACCGAAAAATAAGGAATAAAAATTTCCGCGCCGCGGCATTCGCCGCGGCGCGTTTTTGCTATATTTTGCCGACATGGGGTCAGAATTTTGTGATCTTAATACATTCCGCACCGAACGGAACAAGACAATATTCCTCGGTGTAATCGGGCGAGGTTCCCTTCTCCCATGACCCGCGTTGGGTGAACATGTACGGGTTGACGCACATGGGTTCCCGCGCCCCGCGGAAGTGGTGCGGCCCGAACAGGTTCCTCAGCCCCGAACGGAGAGTGATCCGTACCTTGTTGTCCCCCCGCCGAAGCAGGCGGGTGATCTCCTTTGTCTGCCCGAAGATCAGCTCCTCTTTTTCCCCGTTCGCCTCCACCGTCGCCACAAGGTACCGCCCGCCGACGGTGATCTTCCTTCTGCCGACCCCGTCGTATCCGATCGTGCCTTCCAAAGTTACCGTCCCCTTGAAGAAGGGATAGCCACGGGAAGGGAGCTCGGCGGAAACGGGCGGAAGAGCCCTTTCGGGGGAGAGGGAGAAGTCCTTCTCCACCGTGAACCGCCCTTTGAGATATCCGTTTTCGAGGTGCGTATCGAAGTAGAGGCAGTTGCGGACGCTCTCCGTCGCGGCGGGGTCGAACAGGGCGAAGCGCACCCCCTCGTGTTGGTAAAATTCCAACGTGTAGAGCAGTTCGTTTTCCCCCTCTCGCACGAAAGCGGTGAGGTCGGCTTCGGCAAACTCGGGGTCGAACGCGCTCGGAGAAAAAGAAAGTTCGTGCCCGTTGACCTGAACGGAACAATATTTCTCCCGTTCGAGCACGAGCGTGAGGGGCATGCGGGCGCGAAGGACAAACGTCTGCCGAACGGAGATCCTGCCGCGGTAATTTTCGCGGAGAAGTTCTTCGAACAGCCCGCTCAGAGGGAGCCGCCGCCCGAACTCTTCCCCCTCTTTCGCCGCCTGAGCATGGTCGATGACGAGGAAATTCGGCGAGATCTCCGCCGTGCGGAAGGACGAAGTGACATCCTCCTCTTCCCCCTCCCGTGCGGGCGGGACCGCCGCGTCCGAGGCGATGAGAACGACCGAGCCGTTGGGCGGGAGTTCGATCTCCTCCGAAATTTGTCCCAACGCGAGCGTTTCGAGATCGAGGGTACGATATCTTTTCGGCGCGTCTTTGAGATAGGCGCGGCTCGGATTTTCCGCGGAGAGATTCTTCAAAAAGACAAATCGCCCGCATTCGCCCTCCCGAACGGTCAACATCGTGTTTCCGTCCTCACAGCGGAAATGTTCCTCCTCGAGGGCCGCGATCTCCCCGAACGTACAATCGGAAGAGAGGGCGACCTCCGCGGGAACGCCGTCGATGAAGGAAGGGGTGCCGCAAAGATACAACTTGCCCTGAAAGGATTTCAGAATGTCGTATGTCGTGCGGGCGATGGAAGCCATCTTCGGCACGATCACGCGGGAATATCTCCGCTTGCCAACGACGAGTGCCCCCTCCGCTCTTCCGTACTCCGCAAGGATCCCCTCGTCGACAAGCTGATATTGGATGCCGCATTTCCGAAGGGAGAGAAGGAGGGCATGAAAGGAGTCGTCGAGCTCTTTCAGGCTCTCGCCGCCCTCGGAACGGACGTATTCGAGATACGCGCTCCGCATCGGGTGGATGACGGCGACCTCGCACACTTCCTCCGTGCTCCCGACAATGCACCCGAGCCGCGCGAAATATTCGTTAAAGACGGAAAACTGCTCCCACCAATTGCCGTGGCGGGAAAAGACGGGCGGATGGTCGGACTTCCCCTGCGCCGAGAGGGAATAGGGAAAGAGATGATGGCAAAGCAGGTTGATCCCGCAGAAGAACTGAAATTCCGCGATGCTTTTGAGCTCGGCGGGCGTTGCGTCGTAGCCCGAGCAGGCGAACGATTCGGTGAGGACGCGCTCCTTTTGCAGCTGACTCGCCACACTCCCCGCCTGTTTGGGCGAGAGTTCCGTCTCCCCACAATATCTCCCGAGCCAATCGATGGTGGGGATATGCTCCCGCGCATAGCTGAGCATGACCCCCGCACTGCCGAGCATCTGCGCCGAGACGGAACTCTCCTCGAAGGAGTGCCCGCAGAGCTCGCAGCCGTGCTCGTTGCACCAACGGAAGACGCGCCCGTAGAAGTTCTCGGTGTACAGTTCGTGCAGGAGAGAATAATAGCGGGTGCGGAAAGGGTAGCCGCGCTCGTCGTGGACGAACAGCCAGATGAGCCCGTCGCGGATATCCTCCCGATAGCGCGACGAAAAGACTGCTTCCGCCGCATGCGAATAGGGCGTTGCGTAGCGGTAATATTGGGGCTCGTCGGTGAAAAATCCCTTCAATTCCCGCCCGAAGCTCTCCCGAAAACGGCGGTAGTACTGTTCGTGGGTGAGCCCGATAAAGGCATCGACGACTTCGGGATCGAGAATGTCCGTATTCGAAGGGCTGATATGCAGGGAGACTGTATGGTATTCGCTTTCCCCCTCTTCCTCTTCCCGGATACGGCGGAAGCCATGCTTCTCGTCCTTCACGAACACGCAGAACGCGTCTTTGTCGAAAGAGGACCGCACGGAATAGGTGAGAAAGCGGGCAAGATATCTCTCGTTTTCGAGCAATTTTCCGCCCGCGAAGCCGCTCGGCCAACCGTTCTCGTCGTAGATCCACACTTCCATGCCGAGTTCCCGCGCCCGCCTTAAACACGCGCCGACGCAGGAAAACCACGCCTCGCCGAGATATTCGAGTTTGAGCCCCGTGCGGGCATGCAGGATAAACCCGCCGAGCCCCGCGGACTTCATATCGTCGATCTGGCGGAGCAGGATCTCCTCCTTCACGTCGTTATTCCAGCTCCAGAAGGGGATGCCGCGGAAGCGGTCCACCCTCTCTTCGAGCGTCCTTTTCAACCGTTCGATGCTCTTATCCATATCCGAAGAAAGCGGCCCTCAGTTGTTCTTGTTGATATAGTCCAACACCGTTTCGTATTTCGCCGAGTCGAGGCGATCCATGAGCGTCTTTTTCGCCGCCGCCTCGTCTTTGCCCGAGATAACGTCGATGGAGTAGGTGCGGACATGGTCGGTGACCTTGCTGTTGTAATCGTTGATGTCGGGATCGGCAATGATGGTGGAGAGCGCGTTGAAGTTGGGGGTCGTGCGGTAGGTGAGTTCATACGCCTGCCGCATCATGTCGGGATCGTAGGCGGTATCGTAGGGATAGTTGATGGCGAGCTCCCCGTTTTCGACCGTATAGGGGCAAGGGATGAGCTGATAGCCGATCACATACCTGCCCGAAGGGTCGTTGAGCTTCTGCGCGTCGGGATAGGAGAACGCATGGTCGCCGTCTTGCAGCCTGTTCGCCGCATTGGGGACGATCTTCCCGTCCACCGTGTTGTAGTGCACCCCCTCCACGCCGTAAACAAGGAGTTTCTGCCCCTCGGGGCTGAACAAATAGTCGAGGATACGCACGAGCCGCATGGGTTCCTTCGCCGTCGCCGAGACGCACCAACCGCCCCAATAGAAGTTCCAACCCTTGAACGCGCCCTTATACGCGCCGTCGTCGCTGTCGGGCGGGGCGATGAGGGTGACGAGATCATGATAGTCCTCCCCCGCGTGCAGAACGCCGAGTTCGTTGAGGATGCCGTCGAGGAGAAGGTCGCCGCTCGATACGACAACGCCGCACACGCCCTGATAGAAGTTCTGCAACGCTTCCCCCTCGGTGAGGGTGTAGAAATCGGAATACACATACCCCTCGTCGTTCCCCTCTTTGAACCAGCGGAGCATCGTGAGGTAGCGGTCGTCGAACGCGGAGAGCTGATAGCCGCCGTCCTTCTTCTCGTACCCCGGTTGAAGCCCGAATGTCGCGAAGAAGTCCTGCACATAGTCGAAGTTGTTCGAAAGGGCGAGCCCGTAGGTGTTCTTCTTGCCGTCGCCGTCGGGGTCGCCGTTGCGGAAGAATCTGAGCATCGAGGTGAATTCGGAGAGCGTTGAGGGGACCGCATAAACGTCCTCCCCCGTCTTTGCCCGTCCGCCGTCAGAGATAGGTGCCTCGTTCCACTTCTTCATCCAATCCTTGCGCACCATCATGATCCTCGTCGTATAGCCGACGCTCTGCGGCATGAAGAAGTGCTTCCCGTCGATGAGGGTGCTCTCTTTGTACTGCTCGGCGGCAAGGATCGTGCGAAGGTTGGTCGCCTCCGCCCGCTCGATGTAAGGATCGAGGTCGGTAATCACCTGTTTGCGGATGTAATCGGTGATCGTGGACGTATCGGGCAGGGCGAAGAAGAGATCGGGCGTTTTGCCGTCGGCGATCTCGGTGGAGAGGCGGTCCTTCCACATCGCGTCGCTCGCGCCCGTGATCTCGATCTTTACGTTGAATTTCTCTTCGAGGAAGCTCAAAACTCTGTCCTTGGGCTGCCCTTCGTAGTCCTGCCAATTGACGGAGTAGAACTTGTACGAGATGGTCTCGTCCGTCTCGGTGAAATCGTGTTCGAGCTCATAGCCTTTCCCCTTGCAGGCGGAGAGCCCCGCCATCGCAACGAGAAGGGTCGCCGCCAACAAACTCCATACTGTTTTCTTCATATTTTTCTCCTTAACTTGTTCATTCTTTTACGGAGCCGAGGAACAGCCCCTTTACAAAATACTTCTGTGCGCACAAATAGGCGATCGTGATGGGGATGATCGACACGACGATGAGGGCGTTCTTGAACGCCTCGCCGAGCTTGGACAGGTCGATGATGTCGCCGTTGGAGGAATCCATGTTGACGACGAGGGCCTGCAAGACGTTCTGGAAGGGCCAGAGCCACCGCTTGGATTTGATGTAGAAGAACGCCGTCGTCCAATCGTTCCACTTCCCCACCGCGCAGAAGAGGGAGACGGTCGCAATGATGGGCACCGAGAGGGGCACGATGATGCGGAGCAGGATATAGAAGGGATTCGCGCCGTCCATCTCCGCCGCCTCCTGCATCGAGGAAGGGATCTGCAAGATGTAGTTCTTCATGAGCACGATGCTGTATCCGCTCGCCGCCCCGGGGACGAAGAGCACGAAGAAGGAATCCACGAGCCCGTACGAGGAGATCGCAAGATAGGTCGGGACCAACCCGCCGTTGAAGAGCATCGTGAAGAGCACGAAGAACATCATCGCCCGCCGCCCCGGCAAATTCTTCACGCTCAGCGCGTACCCCGCCGTCACGGTGACGACCATGTGCAGAAGGGTCGCGAGCAGGGTGATGAGCAGGGACAAAAAGAAACTCGAATACACCGCCTTGCTGTTGAAAACGGCGGCATACGCGCCGAAATCGACATGGCGGACGTCGGGGAAGAGCATCCCCCGATTATGGATCGCGCTGTAATCGTCCGAAATAGAGAGCGAAAGGATATTGAGGACGGGCACGAGGGTGATGAGCACGAGCAGGACAAAGAACGCCATGATGAGCCCGTCGACGACGTTGAAGTTTCTCTTCTTCCTCACCATATCCCGTTCCCCCCGAGTTTTTTGGTGATCTTGTTGGAAAAGACGACGAGGCAAAAGCCGATCGCCGACTTGAAGAGCCCGAGCGCGGTGCCGAGTTCCACCTTCCCCTCCGCGAGCCCGACGCGGTACAGGTAGGTATCGAGGATATCCGCAACGTCATATACGGGGACGGAATAGAGGTTGAAGATCTGATCGAAGCCCCCGTTGAGAATGCCCGAGAGGGAGAGAATGAACTGCACGGCGATCGTGCCCGAAATGCCCGGCAGGGTGATGTAGATCATCTTGTGCAGGCGGTTCCCTCCGTCGATCTCCACCGCCTCGTACAGTCCGCGGTCGATGCTCGTGATCGCCGCAAGGTAGATGATCATGCCGTACCCGCACCCCTTCCAGATCTCGGAGAGAATGACGAGCGCGAGGAAAGGTCCCCCTTGCGTGAGGAATTTCACGCCGTTCCCGCCCATTGCCGTGAGTGCGGAATTGACGAACCCGTCGTTGCCGAATACCTGTTTCAGAATGCCCGCGAGCACCACCCACGAGATGAAATAGGGAATGAAGAGCACCGTCTGCACCGTCTTTCCGAACGCCTTGAATTTGAGTTCGTTAAAGAGAAGTGCCAGAAGAACGGGGAAAAAGAACCCGATCGCGAGCCTCAGCCCCGAGAGGACGAGGGTGTTTTTGAGGACCGTCCAAAAGTATGCGTCCTCGAAGAGTTTCAAAAAGTGGCGGTAGAACGGATCGGCGAGCGGGCTCCCGTACACGCCGAGGCGGGGGATATACTCTTTGAACGCGAGAATGATCCCGCCCATCGGAATGTACGAGAACAGGATAAAGAGCACGGCGCACGGCAAAAACAGAATATAGTATTGCCAATACCGCTGCGCCGCACGCTTGATTTTTCCCTTTTTGCCGAGCTTCTTTTCCATGAACGCCCTCAGACTTCGAACTGTGCGATACGGTAGCGGTTACGGGTGCCGTCCCGATGGTCGAGCGGAAGGGCGTAGCGGTCCTCTCCCCCCTCTCTGACCGAGACGACGATATAATACGTATCCGAAACGAGGCTCTTCGGGAGCTCCATCGTCGCCTCTCCCGTGAGCACTTCCGCGCCCTCCGCGGTGAGCGCGACGGGGAGGTCCTTCACGTTGAACTCGCTCGTCGCCTCCGCCGCGACCCGCCCGAGGCTGTCGACAAGGCAGAACGTCGGATTGCCGCCGCGGTAGCACGGTGCCGCGCCCGAATTTTTCATCTTGAAGGTGAAGGTGACTTTTTTGCCCGCTTTCAGGTTTCCGAAGGAGACTTCGGTGAAGGTGAGCCGATAGCCGAGCCGCAGGGTGATGAGGTCGGTGAACTCCGAACTCTTCGCGATATAGGGATTGCAGTTGATACGCGCCCATGTCGCGTGGCACTCGTTGACACTCTTGTAGTACGTCTCGCGGAAGGTCGTCCCGTTGTGGTTTTCGAGGAGGACGGGCTGTTCCTTATAGAACTGCTCGGCATACTCCTTGTTGCCGGGAGCTCCCTCCCCGGGATATTGGGGATAGGGCACCTGCACGGTGTGATCGGAGAGCCCGATCCCGTTCTCCTTCACATAGTCGACGAGCCCCGTGTTGCGGACGACTTCGTCGTTGACCATGAGCTGGACGTTCTTGAAATATTTGAGGTAGAGGGCGATGTGCGTCCGCTTCGCCGTCGGCGTGATGGGGTTGCCGGGGGTATACGAATTGTGCCCCTCTCCCCAATCGCCGAAGGAGCCGATCTCGATAAATTCGACGTGCTCGTTGTTGTCGTAACGGGCTGCCGCCGCGGAGAGGAAGTTCTCCCACTTTTCGAGGAACACCTCGTCCTCGTAGTCGGGGATCCATGAACCGCGGTAGTGCTCGAAATCCCCCCGCTCGACTTCCTGTCCCCCGTTATAGTTCGGGTCGTTGCGGTTGCCGCGGTTGAGGGTGAAATCCTGTGCGTCTTGCGGAATACCGTCGAGGGTGAGCGTCGTCGGCTTGCCCTCGGTGCCGAAATACCGTTCGTCGGGATCGCCGCTCGCCCGCTCGTACCAACCGTACTGCGTGCCCTGCGCACCCGCGTCCTTCACCCAAAGGGGGGTGGATTGATCCCCCGGGAAGGCGACGACCCAGCAGAAGGCGACCCGTTTGCCGTGCGCGATCCACTCGTCGGCGACCTTATCGGTGAATTCCCAATTGAACTGCCCCTCTTCGGGTTCGATCCAATTCCAACCGATGCGGAAGAACACCGTTTCGCAGGGGAAATCGTCGAGGAAATCTCCCTCCGCAAGCGTCGTGTTGAAGTCGTAAATGGTATTGGCGTAGTAGGTGAAATTGTACCCCATGTCGGGATTTGTGAGCAGTGCCCCGTTATCTTTGAGGGAGATGACGTTCTCCGCCGATTTTCCCGCACAGCCCGCAAGGGCGAGGGCGATCGAGAGGGGAAGCCCCACCGCCGCGATGAGACGTTTACACTTCATGACCGACCTCCTTTGCGTTTTTTCAGGCACATCGTCACACCCGCCGCGACTGCCAAAAGCGTCACGCCGCCGATACCCGATCCGAGCACCGCGCCCGAACAGCCCTTTCCTTTCCAAAGCACGGTGGGAAGTTCGCTCTCCCCGTCCCCGTCCGGAAGGGCGGCCTTTTCGCGGACGGCGTAATATTTCCAGATGCCGCCGCGGTAGCTATCCAAGAAATCTCTCTCGTTATGGTAGCTCTCGGTGTATGCCGCGCCGTCCTCGGCGAACGCGATCCCGAGTTCCACGCGGCAGGTATCGTAGTTGCAGGCGATGTACTTATCGATGACGAGCATGATCTCGTCCCCCTTCTTGACGGCGAAGGGCTGCATCTCGATGACGAAACGGTTCGCATTCGCGAGGATCGTCCACTCCGCCTCGGTGGGGAAGATGAGCGAAGTCCCGTTGAGAAGAATGCGGATGCGCACGCCGTCCGAACGGTTGCCCGCCGCGTCGGGCTCGGTGAGGAAGCGGAAGTTGGTCACCGCGCTTCCCGAAAGGTCGACGCGCCCGTCCGAAGGGGCCTTCCAGCCGATCCCGAGCATGTAGTTGTCACCGGGGCCGCAGTAATCGGGGAAGGCGATGAGGTTGGGATCTTCGAGCTTATAATAGTGCGTAGAAGCCGAAGAGTAGTTGAGTTCTTCGAGCTCGTATTCCTCGATCGTGCGGGCGGAGAGCTCCTGCGCCTCGCCGACGGGGGTGCACTCGTCGATATTCACATAGTGATAGGTGAACACGTCCCCTCTCTTGTATTCGCCGAAGGTGACGCTCTGCTCTCCCTCCTCCGCACTCTTATAGTAGTTTTGGGTGAAGTCGACGATCACGCCGCCCGAATGCGCTTCGTCTATCCAAAGGAAACTGACGCGGAGCACGTTCACGTCCCAATCGCTGTTGCCCGCGCCGCCGCAGTCGATGACGTACCAAAGTTCGTCGCCCGCCTTCACGTCGAGGGAATTGTAGTTGAGTCCGAGGGGCGAAGAGCTCCCCTGCGGGATATCCGCCCAAACGCCCTCATAGGGATATTGAACGATATCGTTGAAGATGACGGAGACGCGCGTCCCGTCCGTTCCCGCGGGGGCTTCGCCGCTCCTGTACACCGTGCCGCCGCCGAGGGCGTTGGAGATCGTGCCGTCGCAGGGGGCGGTGAACTTCACCGCCGCCGCATAGCTCGCGCTCGGTGCGACGTACACGCCGTTTACATAGCAATACTTGTTGTTTTCGCCCGGTGCGCCCGCCCAAAGGTCCTCGCCGTTGAGGTTGGTGGGCACGAAATCGTCGGACTGAATGCGGACGCTTCTCTCTTCCGTCGGAACGGGGTCGCGCTCGTCGAGTTCGCGGATGGAGACGTAGCGGTAATCGATGAGCTCGTTCCTCTTATAATGATGGAGTGCGTCGCTCGCCTCGCCGTACCCCTCCTCGCCGCTCTCGGGCGTGGTGTAGTAGGCGGCATGCGAATCGAACCAAGTTCCTTCGGGGTGCGCTTCGTCGACCCATCGGAAGCCGAGGACGAGATAGGTCACGTCAAAGTCGCTGTTGCCCGCCCCGCCGCTGTCGACGATGTAGAGAAGTTCATCCCCCTTTTTCATCGAAATGTTGTCGGGAAGGGTCACCGCGCCATTGCCGTCCGTGTTGCCCTGCGGGCGTTCGTCCCAAAGCCCCTCTTCGGGGAAAACCTTTGTGTTGTTCCAAAAGACGGAGAAGCGAATGCCGTCGGTATTCGGTGCCGCGTCTCCCCAGCGGTAAGCGTACCCGTTGCCGTGTATCGTGCTCACCGTCAGATCGCACGGGGCGGTGAAGCAGATCGCCGTCGCGTACGTGCTCCCGGGGTTGACGTACGTATCTCCGCTCACAAACGCGGAGGAGTCGCCGGGTGCCCCGAACCACAGGTTGAGATGATCGCTTTCACGGTATTCCCCGTAGGTGAACGGGTGGGAATCGACGATGTACGCCGTCGCCGCCTGTGCCCGCACGGAGGGGAGAAGCCCGCCGACGAGGCACGCCGCCCCGAGGAGGGCGAGAATTCCCGCCGCCTGTTTGCATTTCGTCATGAAAACCCCCCTTTATTCTTCTTTCTTGCCCTTGCGAAGGACGACGCACGCGCCGACGATCGCGATCCCGAGCGTCGCCGCAAGCCCGATTCCGATCGCGCCCGAACAGCCCTTCTTCTGAGGAGCGTCCCCCCCCGCGTCGGGATCGGCGGGATCGGTGCTGTCGGGAGTGTCGGGAGCCGTGGGCGTATCGGAAGGCTCTGTCGGATCCGAAGGCTCGGTCGGGTCGGAGGGCTCGATCGGATCCGAAGGTTCGGTCGGATCCGAAGGCTCGGTCGGATCGGTGGGTTCGGTCGTCGTGCCCGTCGCGGGGATGGTCTCCGTTTGCAGAACTTGTCCGCATTCGGTGCAGGACTTCTGTCTCTGTCCCGCTTCCGTCTCGGTCGCCTCATTTACGACCTCCCAATCTCCCGCGACATGGTCCTCCGTTTCGCTGTGCGCGTTGCACGCGGTGCAGACATGGTAGTGCCCTTCCGCACTCTTTTCCCAAGTCGAACCGAACGTATGATTTTCCGTTTCGCTGTGCGCACCGCACGTTTCGCAGACATGGTGGTGCCCCGTCGTATCCTGTTCCCAAGCGGAGCCGAAGGTGTGCCCCTTCGCCGCTTCGCCCGTCGTGTTCTCCACAATTTCAGTATGCGTGTTATCGGTGAAGTTCTTCCTGCAGGCGGGGCATTCCCAATAGTGTACCGTGCCCGCCTCCGTGCAGGTGGGCTCTTTGGCTGCGTGTTCGATCATATTCTCGCCGCATTTGAGCGCGGTGCAATATTCGTAGGAGAACACCTCGTTCTTTTTCCCGCCGATCGGGGAATTTTCTTCGCCGCCCGCCACATCGGAATAGCCGAGCGAGTTTGTAGAGGAATCGCACCACTGCGAGGAATGCGTTTCGTCCGTCCAATTGAAGTTGAGGACGAAGTACAACCCGTCTCCATCGTTGCTCGCATTGCCGCCGCATTCGAGGACGAGGCGGATCTTGTCCCCCTCATGCACTTTAAAGGGGGTGATCGTCGCGTAGCTATGCGCTCCGTCCGCGGGCACCGTCGTCCAGCCGTCCTCTTCGGAGCCGATGCGCGTGGAGTTGAGAAAGACCGCGTACCGCGTGCCGTCGCCGCCCGTCGCGTTATCTTCTCTGTGCACAAGCGCGATATCGTTGTGTCCGCTATTCGGAGAGATCACGCCATCATTCGGAGCGGTGAATACCACCGAAACGGCATATTTCGTACCCGGGTTGGCTGTATTCCACTGTGCCGCGATGTAGGCATAGGGATCTTCGGTTGCACCGATCCAATAATTATTGGCGGAATTGTTGGGATGATGCCCGACGGAGAGCGAGTGCGAATCGATCGTCCAGCCCCCTTTCTCCTCGATATAATCGTATTCGGGTTCGGGATCGGGTTCGGGATCGGGTTCGGGATCGGGCTCCGCCGCGGTGAACGTCACATATTCGTAGGAGAGAACTTCCCTCTTCACCTTGCCGATGGCGGGGGACGTTTCGGCGTTGCCCGCCTCCTCGGAGAACCAACCGAGCGACCCCTCCGAGGAATCATACCATTGAGAGGAGTGCGTTGCGTCCGTCCACTTGAAGCCAAACAGGAAATAGGAACCGTCGTAGTCGTTGTCGCCGTTCCCGCCGTTTTCGAGGATCAGGCGAAGTTTGTCGCCCGCAGTCATCGGAATATTCTCGGTGGGCCCATGGTCCGCATTGGAATCGCCCACGCCGAGCGTTTTCCATTCCACGTCCGAAGGATAGATCTTCTCGTCGTTCTTCCATACGGCGAACCGCGCACCGTCGCCGCCGCTCGCGTCCTTTTGATAGACCGTGGCGATCCCGCCCGCCCCGTTGGGCTCAACGGTGCCGTCTGCGGGTGCGGTGAAAGTGAGGGCGACCGCGTGCGACTTCCCGGGGGTCGCACCATTCCATTGATCGATATAGGCACCTTCATCGCCCTCGATGCCGCACCAATAGGGATTTTTCTGATCGGAAGGCATGTGCCCCAATGTCAGGGACGAAAAAGTAAGCGTCGTCTCCGCGGCGTGCGCGGAAATACCGCGGGCGGCGATCCCTCCCGCGCACACAACGCACGCGACCGCGCAGACGAGCGCGATGCTCTTTTTGGCGAGTTTCATATTCTTCCTCCTTATCGGTTTTGATTTTATCACAAAAAAGGCAGGTCGAATATAGCCCGCAGTCCTATGTTTTATTGTTTTTTTCTTTCTGAAATGAATTTTTTTCGGATAAATCTTGTAAATTTGTTCAACTTATGATATAATCAATGAAAAATATGGAAAAATCGTGAGGGTTTGCATGTTCATCAAAAACGGGATCAATATCGATTTCGAACGGATCAAGCAGATTTTGCATGACTTTCATGAGCTCACCGACCTGTGTATGTCGGTTTGGGATTCGGAGGGGAACGTCGTGTACGGCTATCCCACCGCCCTGCGCGGCTTTTGCGACAAGATCAACTACGAGCTCGGCGACAACAAGCATTGCCACCACTGCGATCTCGTCGCGGCGTTCAAATGCAACGAAACGCTCGCCCCCTACTTCTATATCTGCCACGCGGGCGCGTATGAAGTGCTCATCCCCATCGTGCTCGAAAATAAGGTGCGCATGTATTTTATCTTCGGGCAGTGCGTCTGCGCCGAAAAGGAGGATGCCGAGCGGGACACCGTCCGAAGATATTGCAAACTCAAAGGGATCCCCTTCTCCTCCCTCGAACCCCTCTTCGATGAACTTCCGCGCTATTCGGAGGCGTACCTGCATTCGCTCGCGAACATCGCCTTCATGACCTTCCAATCGCTATGGGATAACCGCGTCATCGAGGTGAGGAAGGACGATATTTTGCTCTCGATCGACGATTTCATCATGGAAAACATGGCGGCGGACCTCTCGGTGAAGAGCATCTGCTCGCACTTTCACCTCTCCAAAAATACGCTGTATATGCTCTTCCGAAACGCCTATCGGCTCACCGTGAACGAATATATCGCGCTCAAACGTCTCGAAGTCGCCAAGGAACTGCTCGTCGGCACCGAACTCACCGTCACCCAGATCGCCGAAAAAATCGGCAAGAAAAATTATAACGACTTTATCCAGAGCTTTAAGCGGTACGAACTCGTCTCCCCCACCAAATACCGCAAGATCCATAAAATAAATTGAGGGGACCCTCGAACGGCGTGCCCCTCTCCCCTCATTTCGAGCGCAGTCGAGAAATCTCGCACGGCTCCCAACACACATGTATGTCCATACCCTCACCTCATTTCGAGCGTAATCGAGAAATCTTTCACGGCTTCCAACATACATGTATGTATGGAGTTGGGCGAGATCCTTCACTTCGTTACTTCGCCTTGCGGCTCGTGCGCCCTACGGTCGGGCAGGATGAGGTGCGGGGTCCGTGCTCCGCTCCCCCTCTCGGCTCCCCCGCTATTTTGTCGCGCACCATTCGCTCCCCCTCTCGGCTCCCCCTTTGGGGGAGCTGTCACGCCTGCCCTTGGCGTGACTGAGGGGGTGTCGAACGTACGGACTGTATAATCACGTCATTCCGAGCCGTTGCCGCCCTTGGCAACGAGTCGCCCCGCCTTATTCTGTTTCTTCCTTGGGCGGCACGAGCGCGTCCTTGCGCGAAGTAGGAATCACCTTAGACTTATGTCTTAAAAATAAGGCGACCCATTCGACACGCCGCAAGGGCAGCGGCGGCTCAGGGTGACGTTATTTTATAGCCTTTTCGTACATCCAACCCCTTTCGGCGCGGAAGGTCGCCGCGCCACTTCCCCCAGAGGGGGAAGCAAGAGAACGCGCAAGCATATACTCAATTGCCCGCCCTTTTTCTGAATCGGGAGGGAGAACAGCCGAATTTCTCCTTAAAACGGCGGGAAAGGTAGGGCGTTCCTACGCCGATACGTTCGGCGATCTCCGCGATCCCCATTGCGGAATCGATCAAAAGAGCCGCCGCCCTCTCCATTCGCACGTCGGCGATATAGCACTCCACCGTCGTATGCAACCGCTCTTTGAAGATACGGTACAGGTTGGAGCGGTGCGTGTACGCCGAAGCGGCAACGTCGGCAACGCGGATGGGACGGGAGAGATTGCACTCGATATATCTCTGCGCGGCGCGGACGATGCTGTCCTGCCCTGAAAACTCAGCCATGTGCCCTCCCTCTTTTTCCGCAATTGTATCACTGCTAAAACGGAAAAAATAGAGCGGCGGGCATTCTTTTTTATCGTTTTTGTCCCTCTTCTTACGAAGAAAACACATTTAGCGGGGCAATTCCACCCGCTCGAAACAGGGAAGGGTGCCGACGGGCGCGGGCACGGTCACCTTCTCCCCGCCGCAAAACGTCTGCCCCGTCGGAAGATACGTCCAATTGCAGCCGCGGGGGAGAACGAGCGTCTTTTCCCGCTCGGAGGGTTTGACGACGGGTGAGACGAGAAGGTCCTCGCCGAGCAGGAAACTCTCCGTCTCCCGTTCGTACCCTTGGTGCGGGAACTCGTATTCGAGGGCGCGAAGGATGGGCGCGTGCGTCCGCTCCGCCTCATCGATGAGTTTTTCGAGCCGTCCCCTCTGCGCGGTATGGAAATTCGCATACTTCAAAAAGGTGGTTTTGAGCGTATCGTCCCTTCGCCAATAGGCGTTGGAAAACTGCATACAGGGCATGAGGGCGTTGCATTCGCAGAAGCGACTGACGAGCTCCGTTTCCACATTTTCCGACCCCGTTCCCTCAAAATCGGTGCTGAACCCGCCGCCGATCATATCCGCGCACACGAAGGGATAGCCGCACAGCCCCGCATTGATCATGTTGGGAACGAGGGCTCCGAGCCCGTCCTCGCGCGACCAACTGCGGCGTTTATCGCACAGGCGGATGACGGTGTGCGTTCCGCCGTTTCCGAACGCGGCGCGAAGTTCGCCGTACTCGTACGCCCCCGCAAACGCCGTCCAAAGTTCGGTCTGTCCGCTCGGGGTGACGGGGCGGGAAGTGACATCGCCTTCCTTATAATACATGAAATCCCCCGCGTCGAACTTGAATCCGTCGATATGATAGCGTTGTTGCAGGGAACGGAGCTGTCCGTGAAGCCACTTGTTCGCCGCGTCCGACGTTAAGTCGAGCACCGCGCTCTTTCCGTTCCACCATTCGCGGAAGGCGATAGAATTGTCCTTCTCCCGCACAAAGGCGTTCCGCGCTCTGAGGAGGGGGAAACTTCTCGCCGCCTCGTCGACGAAGGGAACGAGCCAAAGCTCGACCTTGAACCCGAGCGCGTGCAATTTTTCGATCGTCCCCCTGGGATCGGGGAACTTGTTTTCATCGAATTCCCAATCGCCGTACGCTTGCATCCAGCCGTCGTCGAGGATCAGAAGCCCCGCGGGCATGCCGCTTGCAAGGACGGAGCGGGCATACTCGAGCGTCTTTTCCTGCGTGATCTCTTTGAGCGTCTCCGTCCACGTGCAGTACTGCGGGCGGGTGAGAAGATCGCGCGGGACGGGCATCGGATCGGCGGGGAAAAACTTCGCCGCGGCAAGGTAGGCATCTTTCAACGTCTCCCCTCCCTTTCCGATCATCGGGGATTCCTCCGAAAAGAGAGAAAGTTTCCCTTCGGAAGCCTTCACGAGGAAATCTCTCTTGAAGAGGATGTATCGCCCGTGCGTACTCGAAAGGATGCCGTGCACGGGATTGGTCGCCAAAGAGAGAGTGCCGCTGCCGAATTCCGTTTCGGTCTCCTCGCCGATGGGCATGCCCGTTCCGCAGGCGACCGCCCCGCCCCAAAACGTCTCGCCCCGCTCGATAACAAGCTCCGTTTGCATGTTGAAAGTTTTCATACTCCTATTTTATCACGAAAAAACGGAGCAAGCAACGCCCCGCCGCACAAAAGATTTATCTCTATGTTGCGAAATTTTCGGAAGGAACCCTCTTCCGCGGGGCGGAAGTACATCCTCGCCGTCCTCTTCGGGGAATGAACCGACTTTCTCTTGCTTCCCCCGTTGGGGGAAGTGCCCCGAAGGGGCAAAAGGGGTTCAGTATTATCGACACCCCCTCAGTC